>NZ_BCBT01000013.1:0-119374 GCF_001320965.1 Pseudomonas sp. NBRC 111143
TCCCGCGATGGCCTCAACCCCCTCTCACGGTACGCCGCTCAAATGAGCGGCGTTTTGGTATCTACAGATTCGACATAGGTTGGAAGAGAAGATGCGAAGCAAGGTGACGGGCGCCAAGCGCTGGGTCGTGAAGATCGGCAGTGCACTGCTGACCGCCGATGGCAAGGGCCTCGACCGTGGTGCGATGGCAGTCTGGGTCGAGCAGATGGTGGCGCTGCGTGAAGCGGGCGTGGAACTGGTATTGGTCTCCTCCGGGGCCGTGGCCGCAGGCATGAGCCAGCTGGGCTGGACCACGCGACCGAGCGCGATGAACGAGCTGCAGGCGGCCGCCTCGCTCGGCCAGATGCGCCTGGTGCAGGCCTGGGAGTCGAGCTTCGGCGAGCACGGCAAGCACACCGCGCAGATCCTCCTGACCCACGACGACCTCTCCGACCGCAAACGCTACCTCAATGCCCGCAGCACCCTGCGCACCCTGGTCGACCTGGGCGTGGTGCCGGTGATCAACGAGAACGATACCGTGGTCACCGACGAAATCCGCTTCGGCGACAACGACACCCTGGCCGCGCTGGTGGCCAACCTGGTCGAGGCCGACCTGCTGGTGATCCTCACCGACCGCGACGGCATGTTCGACGCCGACCCGCGCAACAACCCTGAAGCCCAACTGATCTATGAAGCCCGCGCCGACGATCCGTCGCTCGACGCCGTGGCGGGCGGTACCGGTGGCGCCCTGGGGCGCGGTGGCATGCAGACCAAGCTGCGTGCCGCACGCCTGGCTGCGCGCTCCGGTGCCCACACCATCATCATCGGTGGCCGTATCGAGCGTGTGCTGGACCGCCTGAAGGCTGGCGAGCGCCTGGGCACCTTGCTGTCGCCTGAGCGCGGCATGCTCGCTGCGCGCAAGCAGTGGCTGGCTGGGCACCTGCAGACCCGCGGCACCCTGGTGCTCGATGCTGGCGCTGTGAAGGCCCTGCGCGAATCGAACAAGAGCCTGTTGCCGGTCGGCGTGAAGACTGTGCAGGGCAGCTTCCGCCGTGGCGAGATGGTGGTCTGTGTCGGTCCCGATGGCCTGGAAGTGGCCCGTGGCCTGGCCAACTACAGCGCCCTGGAGGCGCAGAAGATCATCGGCCAGCCGTCGGACGCCATCGAAAGCCTGCTGGGCTACAGCGCCGAACCCGAGCTGGTGCACCGCGACAACCTGGTCCTGGTCTGAAGGAGACGCCCGTGCTGAAAAGGATGTTTGCCGTGGCAGCGCTGATGCTGCCGATGCTGGCTGGCGCCGAGGAAATCGGCCAGGTGTCCACCGTGTTCAAGTTCCTTGGGCCCAACGACCGCATCGTGGTCGAGGCGTTCGACGATCCCAAGGTCGAGGGTGTGACCTGCTACCTGTCGCGGGCCAAAACCGGCGGCGTGAAGGGTGGGTTGGGGTTGGCGGAGGACCGCGCAGAGGCATCGATCGCCTGCCGTCAGGTTGGGCCGATCAACTTCAAGGGTGAGCTCAAGGATGGCGAGGAGGTGTTCAAGGAACGCACCTCGCTGGTGTTCAAGACCATGCAGGTGGTGCGTTTTCTCGACAAGAAGCGCAACACACTGGTGTACCTGGTGTACAGCGACCGGATAGTCGAAGGTAGCCCGCAGAATGCGGTGACGGCGATTCCGATTCTGCCTTGGGCGCATTGACTCCCCTCGCGGCGCTGGCCGATTTCGGCCAGTAGCCCTTAGCAGCGCAGGCCTGAGGGCTACTCGTCGGTTTCGTCGATGTCGTCGCCCTCGAACGCGGACCGGACGGCTTCCAGAATGCGAGCCGCCCGGCGTTCGTCATCCAGTGGCGGATACTGTTTCTTGAGTTTCCCGGAAATCTTCCAGCCGTTCTCCTTGACGGAGCGAATGATGCGATTGGCATCTTGGTCTGGCATCTCTACAACATCCTTGATGCGCTCCAAGGCACGCTGGAAGACCATCAATACTCTGGCCTCCTCCGCCATTTCCGTGCGAACGGTGTGGGCGACAACACGTGCTGTATACAGCACGTGCTCGGTCAAGTCCGGGTATCGCCAAGCGAACCTGGCGTCCTCGTAGTCGTCGAAAAAGAAGTTGCTCGGTGTTCCGTCCTCGTGATCAATCGTCTCGCCGAAGTGGTAGGCCGTCGCATAGCGTCGCATGAAAGGCCGCGAAAACACTTCCAGTGCACGGTCATAACCTGCTCTGAATTCGGCCGAGCTGGTGATGGTGGCCGACACCGGCAGGATCACACCTTCCGGTATGGCCCTGTCACGCGCAAGGGTGTCGTTGATCAGGAAGCGATGGATTCGCCCGTTACCGTCCCGCATGGGATGAATGTAGACGAAACCGAATGCGATCACTGCGGCGCGGGCGAGTGACTCTCTCCCTTGCGTTGCTCGCTCGAAGCCCTTCAAACCATCGAGCATCGATGTCAGGTCATCGAAGTGAGGCGCAATGTAATGCACGATGTTGTCTCGCATTGTGGCCTGCCCGACGAAAACGGGTGACCGCCGCAGCCCCAGACCAAATGCATCGTGGCCAAGAATCTCGGTTTGCAAAGCCTGAAGGCTTTGGCCGCTGAGCGGATCTTGGATGCGGCCGCAATGTTGGGCGATGACGTGGGCGAAACGTTGGATGCGATCCGCCTGGTCTGCCTCTTTCTCGATCAGAAAGCTGGCGCGCGATTCTTTGAACGTCAGCCAACTGGCTGTTCTCAGGAGTATGTCTGCCCCGTAGGTACGGTCCAGTTCATTCAGCTCGGCAGCAAAATCGAATTGCAGTGCCTCTTGGACCGCTGCTGTCCTTCGTACGATAGGACAGAAGCTTTCGGTTCCCGGAAGATTGTTATTGATCCGCCAGCGTCGGATGCGCACTGGCTCGGTGCTTGTGAGGTATTGGTCGGATGCGACGGCGTCGATGTAGCCGCCATTGGCGATGTCTGGAAGATCCAGACGTTTTTGGGTCAGCCATTCGTAAAAGAATGCGCAGCGACGGGCATACTGGCCGAAAGGCTCATCCCGGCACCAGGATTCGATTGGCTGAGGTCCGATGGCCGCGAACAGCCGTGCAAAGAATTCGAGGTGGATCTCTTCGTATTTGAGCCCGAATGCGAATTGGCCGGCGAAGTCGTCATTTGGGCGGTAGGTGGGAGGGTAGCGATTCTCGATCTGGTCCCCACTGTCACGGCTCTGGCGACTGGTTCCGATCAGAGAGTTGACGCGCAGGGGTTGCACCAAGGAGATGCCATACCGTTCGGCGAGGGCATTGAAACCAACCTGCATAGTGGAAATCCTTTAATCGCGGTGCAAAAGCATTAATTTTCGTTTGGCAGGGTGCCAAAACGATAATGGCTGGAGCTTGGCCAAAACGCTAATGCTGGCTCCAAAGCGCTAAAAAATCGCTCATCTCATGTAAAAGCAATAATATTCCGCTGTGATGGCCCCGATCGGGGCCTTGAAAGGCCCCGCCCTGATAATTTCAGGCTGTCGTCTCAACAGCTTGCTCCCGAATCACCGCTGTCTCCACATCCCGGCGGCTGATGTACTTCCAGTCCGCCTCGTCGATGTAGATCCCGTTCGGCCCGCTGCCGCCTTCCAGGTCGATCGCCACGCGCGCCGACACCTGCGGCTTCACGCTCGCCAGAATCGGCACGAAGCCCAGTTGCTGACTGGTCTCCAGCAGCGCCGCCTGGTTGCGTTCGTCGATGTCCGCCGCTTCGTCGAGGTAGTAGGGCAGGCGGATGCGCCCGGCCAGGTCGCGGTCCATCAGGTGCAGCAACAGGTACATGTTGGTCAGCGCCTTGATGGTCATGGTGGTGCCGTTGGATGCGGCGCCGTCGATGTCGGCGTGGATCACCGGCTGGCTGTTGATCTTGGTGATCTCGAAGGCCAGCTCGAACAGGTCTTTCAGGCCCAGCTGGTTGTGGTTGGCCGCCACCAGTCGCGCCAGGTACTCCTTGGCCTCTTCGTTCTTGTGATCCTGCTCGGCGCTCTGCGTGAGGTCGAACACCGACAGCGTTTCGCCTTCCTCGTACTGGCCGGCACTGTGGATGATCTGGTCGATGTGCTTGAGCGCTTCCTTGTTCGGCGCCAGCACCACGCGGAAGCTCTCCAGGTTGGACACCTGGCGCTTGTTGATCTCGCGGTTGAACAGCGCCAGCTGGTGCTCGAGGCTGTCGTAGTCGCTGCGGATGTTGCGCAGGGTCCGGGCGATGTCGGTGACCGCCGCGCGGCGCGCCTTGGCCAGGGTGAGGGCTTCCTCGGTGCGGTGCGAGTAGGCGTTGATCAGCAGCATCAGGCGACGTTCCATGTCGTCTTCGCTGTCGAACTTGGCCACACCTTTCAGGCGCACCTGGGCGTACAGCGCCTCGATCTGGTTGTCGACGCGCTGCAGCGCCTGCCAGCTGTCCTGGTAGTCGTTGAGCAGCGGCAGCAGGTTGTCCATCGAGTCGTCGACCGGCTCCATGAACGGCGTGCCGAACGGCAGGTCGGCCGGCAACAGTTGGCGGCGGCGCAAGGCGTCGTCCAGGGTGCGCTGCTTGGCTTCCATGTCGGCGATCTGGCGGCCGACCAGTTGCAGCTTGGCCGACAACTGCTGGACGCGTTCGGTGAAGGCGTCGCTGGAGCGCTTGAGCTCGTCCTGGGCGGCTTCGAACTGCGCCAGTTGCTCCATCTTCTCTGGCTCTTCGGCGCTCAGGGTCTCGGTGCGGCGGAAGTCCTCAAGGGCCTTCTGCGCATCCAGCACCTGCTGGTACAGCGCCTCGGTCTGGGCCTTGCTCGCGGCGCGGTCCAGGGCCACGGCCTGCTGGGTCTTGAGCTGCTTGAGCTCCTTTTCCAGGCGTTCTTTCTGGTCGCGCAGGGCCGCACGGTCGGCCAGTGCCTGAAGCGCTGGCGGCTCGATGTGCGACAGGTCGATGGACAGGCCCGGCACTTCGAAGCGCTCGCCCTTGAAGCTGTCGAGCACGCCTTCAAGCGTCTTGACCCACAGGTCGCTGTCGTCCAGTTCGATGCCCCGATCACCCAGCGGCAGGCTGAACAGCGCGCCGTTGAACAGGCGCATCAGGCGGTCGACGTCTTGCTGCGAGAACTCTTCGCGCAGGCGTGCGTAGCTGTTGTTGTCGGCGTGTTCGAGCTGCTGCTTGACCGCCTTGACGCGTTTTTCCAGGTCGCGCACGCGCTCGTCGAGGTCTTCGGCGGAGAACTGGCGCGACTGAGCCAGGGCGCCGGCCAGTTCGTCGTGGGCGTCCTTGGCGGCGAGCAGTTGCTGCTCCAGGACCTTGACGTCATCGACCAGGGCGAAGCGGTGCTTGAGCACCGACAGCTCGCCGAGCCAGCGCTGGATGCCGGTGATCTCGCGTTCCAGGCGCATCAGCTCCTGGGTGCCGCCACGCTGGTCGTTCTGCAAGCCATCCTGCTCGGCGCGGTAGTGCTCGGCCTGGATCACCAGCTCTTCCTTGCGCGCTACGGCGTAGTCCTGCCAGGTGCCGAGCAGGCTGTCGAGCAGGGGGGAGAGACGGTGCAGCTTGCCGCGCAGGATGTCGCGCTGGGCCACGCCGCCGGCAAGTGCTTCGACCAGCGGGCCGGCAGCGACCAGGGCGTTGTAGTCCTGCTCCATGCGGCGCACGTCGCGGAAGGCTTCTTCACAGGCCGCAATGTAGTCGACGCTGCCCGAGCGCAGGCTGTGCTCGAAGGCATCCAGGAACAGCTGCTTGAGCTTGGCGGCAGTGATCTCGCGCATGTGCAGCAGGTTGATGAACAGTGCGCGGAAGGTCTTCAGGCTCTGCTCGCTGGTCGAGCGCAGCGGGATCAGGGTGAGGTCCAGCGGCACCGAGGTGTGGCCGCCGACCAGCAGCCGGCGCAGTTCGTCCGGCTTGAGTTCGTAGGCCTTGAGGCCGTTGCGCTCGAGGTTGGTGAACAGCTCTTTCTGGCGCAGGCAGGTGTCGTCTTTCTGGTAGTGAGCCAGGTCCAGCTCACCCTGGTAGGCGAAGAACTGGTGGCCGAAGCCGCCGCCCGGGCCGCGCCCGACCACGCCGATCACGTGCGGGCCGTGGGGCAGGTTCAGTTCGCAGAGGATGTAGCTGGTGTCGCTGGCGAAGTAGAAGCGCCGCGATTGCTCCAGGCTGTACTTGCCGAAGCTCATGTCCGACATGCGCGCCAGGATCGGGAATTGCAGGGCGTTGATCGAGGCCGATTTACCCAGGTTGTTCGCGCCGTAGACCGACAGCGGATGTTCCAGCGGGAACAGGCCGAGGCTGTAGCCGGCGGTGTTGAGCAGTGCGAAGCGGCGAATGCCGTAGCGTTCCTGGCTCATGCGTCAATCTCCTGTTGCTCTTCGCGGATGGCCCGGGCCAGGGCGTCCTCTTCGCTCTCTTCGCCCTCGAAGGGGGTGAGGTCGAGCGGATCGTCGGTGCGGTTGAGTTGTTCCGGGGTTTCTTCCTCGACCAGCACCGGGACCGGCAGCGGCAGGTCGCTGTGCAGGGTAGCGGCCAGGTCGCGGTCCTGCTGGACCGACAGGCACACATCGAGGAAGCGGTGCATCGGCGGCAGGAAGCGGTAGATGCCGCCTTCTTCATGGGCGAAGCCGAGCTGGGTCATGCGGCGCAGGATCTTCTCTTCGAGCTCCTCGACCGTCTGCACTTCGGCCTGCAGGAACAGGTCGCGGTATTTCTCCAGCAGCGAGGGCAACTCGTCGCGGCCGATGCTGCCGCCGTCGAGCACGGCCATCGGGTCGCGGCCCTGGTCGGCCAGGTGCTCGACCAGGATGAAGGTGAACAGCGACAGGCGCTGGGCGGTCTTGTTGACCTGCGCGGCGGCCTGTTCGGGGACGAAGTAGTAGAAGCCACGGGTGTCGCAGACCAACTCGAAACCGAGCGCCTTGAACAGGGTGCGGTACTGGTCCTGGAAGTTCGACAGTTGGGCGTACAGTTCCGGGTCGCGGCGGCTGACGTGGAAGCCCTTGAACAGCTCGCGGAAGATCGGCGCGAGCTGGGACAGTTCGGAAAGATCAAGATGCATTGGCTGGGCTCGCGGTGGATTCGGTGGCTGCCGGTTGTTGTTCGCGGCTGGATGTCAGGGCGAAGGAACGCAGGCTGACCAGGTGTTCGCGGGTGGTGTAGTCCTGGCGCTGCAGGCGCTCGCGGCTGAAGCGCTTCTCGCGCGAGAGGCGCGAGAACCAGTACAGCAACTCGTCGGTGGCGCCTTCGGGTTCCTGCTCCAGCAGCCAGACCATCAGGTCCGGCAGCGGCAGGGCGTCTTCGCAGCGCTCGAGCATTTCCTTGACCGTACGCGGCGCGCGTGGCAGCGGGCCCTTGTGGGTCTTGTGCGCCTTGGGGAAGCGCGCAGGCTTGGGCTCGAAGCGGGCCAGGGCATAGACATAGGCCTCGACCTGGCTGGCGCTGCCGAGGAAGGTGCTTTGCGGACGGGTGAACATCGGCATGGCCGCCTGCGGCACGGCATCGATGCCTTTCTTGCGGATCACCGACAGCGCCAGTGCCGCGCCGCGGGTGACGGCGTTATGCCGGCGCGCTTCCTCGCGCAGTGGCAGCAGCAGCTCGCGGGCGTGGCGCAGGGTGAGCTGTGCGCTGGTCTGCATCTCGAGGATGCGTGCGTGGGTGCGCAGCAGCATGTCGTCATCGACCAAGTGGCCGAGGCGCGCCTGCTCGCCCAACAGGCGCAGCAGCACGGTCTCGACCTTGCGTACGCCCTGCTCGAAGGCACCGTCGGCGTTGACCAGCTGGATCATCGGCTCGACGTATTCGTCCCAGGTCGCCAGCACTTCGGCGTAGCGCTGGCGCAGCGGGATCTGGCGGTTGCTGGTCTTGGCCCGTTCGGCCACCGCGACCAGCGCCTGTTCGTCGTTGTCGAGCTTTTTCAACACATCGCGCACGCGCATGTCGAGCAGGCGCAGCTGGCGCGCCAGGTCGTCGCTGTCGCGGTTGTCGAAGGCGTCCTGGATGTGCCCGGCGAGGCGCTCGAGGTGGCGCAGGTAGGCTTCGATCTCCAGGCACAGGCCCAGGCGGTGCTCGCGACGCAGGTAGGCGAGGAAGTCGTGGATCTGCGCGTTGAGCTCGAAGCGGTTCGGGCTCTTGGCCACCGGGACCAGGATATCCAGGCGAATCCACACGTCGAGCAACTGGGTGATGTCCTGCGGCGTGCTCTCCACCTGCTGGCGGGCCAGTTGCTGACGCAGCTCGACCAGGCTCAGGGTGCCCTGGTCGAAGCGCTCGCACAGCGGCTCGATCAGGGCCCAGTGTTCGGCTAGGGCGCGCAGGACGCGCTTGGGTTCGATCATTGGCGGGTCGACTCTTGCCAAATAAAAGGGGCGATTGTACTGCATACGGGGGGGAGGATTTCACCCCTTGGTCCGGGATTTGCGTTGATCTGTGCCAGCCTCTTCGCGGGCTTATCACCGTTGGTGGGGCAGGCGCTGTACCTGTGGGAGCGGGCTTGCCCCGCGATAGGGCCGGCACAGGCGATAAATTTCCGCCAGCCTGTTGCGGCACGCCGGCGCCAACAGCGTTAGAATGCCCGACTGAACCAAGCCCCCGGATACCCGAGCCTTGCTGACCGAACCCCGCCGCCGCGCCTACCTTTCCGCCATGCAAGTGGTGCACTGGCTGCCGCGTGCCGAACTGCCGTTCGCCGCGCCTTCGCGCCCCGAGCTGCTGTTGCCGGTGGCGCCGGTCGAGGATCTGGATGTCGAGGCGCAGCCGGTGCGCCAGGCGCCTGCGCAGGGCGAAGCCGCGCCGGCCCATGCCCGCGCTGGCGAACGCCCGAAAATCGAGATCCCACGCCCCGGCAGCACGCCCAAGCCCGTTGCCAAGCCGGTCGAGCGCGAAGAGGAAGCCCCCAAGGCCGCACGTCCGGCGCCTGTGCCTCCGCCGCGTTTCGCCCTGCAGCTGCTGCGTGCCGGCACGTGCCTGTTGCTGGTGGAACTCGCCACCGGCCAGCCGTTCCAGAGCCGCGACCCTTCTTACCTGTTGCTCAAGGACATGCTGCGCGCCGCCGGCCTGCCGGACGCGCCGCAGATCATCGGCGAGCCGGTGCGCTGGCCGCTGTTCGTGCGCGGCAACATGGAGCAGGGGCCGGAGGCTGCGCGTGATTTCGTCCAGGGTTTCATCCAGGCCCGCCTCGAAGAGGTCCCCTGCACCTGCCTGTGGCTGATCGGCCTGCCAGCGGTGCGTTTTGCCGGCGACGCCGATGCCCAGGCCTACTACCAAGCACTGAAGATCGATGGCCTGGGCGACGTCTGGGCGTTGCCGGGTCTTGAACTGTTGATGGACGAGCCGCAACGCAAGGCGGACGTCTGGAAAGCGATGCGCCAGCTGATGGCGCGCTGGAAGAGCGTTGAATGAGTGACTCGATCAGTTTCCGCCCGATGACCGAGGCGGATCTGGATAGCGTGCTGAAGATCGAATATGCCGCCTTCAGCCACCCCTGGACCCGCGGGATCTTCCAGGATGCGCTCAAGTCCTACGAAGTGTGGCTGATGTTCGACGGCCAGCAACAGGTAGGGCATGGCGTGATCAACGTGATCATCGACGAAGCGCACCTGCTCAACATCACGGTCAAGCCAGAAAACCAGGGGCGCGGCCTGGGTTTGCGGCTGCTCGAACACCTGATGGCGCGAGCCTGGCAGCTCAATGGGCGCGAATGTTTCCTGGAAGTACGTGCCAGCAACCAGTCGGCCTATCGTTTGTACGAACGCTACGGATTCAACGAAATCGGTCGGCGTCGGGATTACTACCCGGCCGCTGGCGGACGTGAAGACGCCTTGGTGATGGCCTGCACCCTGTTCGAAGAGTGACCGCCTGCACGGCTACCAGCCGAACAGCTCACAAGCGTTGCGCGTACTGGCTGCGGCCAGCGCGGTGCACTCCACGCCCATGACCTCGGCCAGCGCTCGGGCGATATCGGGCAGATGTTCGGGGCTGTTGCGCGCATTGGGGTGCATCACCGGCGGCATGTCTGGCGCGTCGGTTTCCAGTACCACGCTCTCCAATGGCAAGCGGGGCAAGGTCTTGCGCAGGCGCAAGGCTTGCGGCCAGGTGGCGGCGCCTCCCAGGCCCAGTTTGAATCCGAGCTTGATGTATTCGCGTGCTTCTTCGTAGCTGCCGGCGAAGGCGTGGATGATGCCTGCGCGTACGGGCTTGTAGCGCTTGAGCGTGGCGATCACCTGGGCATGGCTGCGGCGTACGTGCAGCAGCGCAGGCAATTCGAAGTCGCAGGCCATCTGCAATTGCGCTTCGAACAAGGCCTGCTGGCGTGCCTTGTCGAGCTCGGGCAGGTAATAGTCCAGGCCGAACTCGCCGACCGCACACAGGCGCGGGTCGCCCCGCAGGCGTTCGAGCCACCCGCGCAGTTGCGCCAGGTGTTCGGGCTGATGCTGCTCGAGGTACACCGGGTGCAGGCCGAGGGCGGCTGGCAGGCGTGTGTCGCTGCAGGCCAGGTCCCAGACTCGCTGCCAGTTGCCCTGATCCACCCCCAGTACCACCATGCGCTCGACCCCCAGCGCCGCGGCGTTGGCCAGGAGGTGCTCGCGGTCGGCGTCGAAGTCGGGGAAATCCAGGTGGGTGTGGGTGTCGATCAGGCGCATGTTCAGGCCGAGATGCGCTGCTTGAAGGTTCGCGCCACGGCGTGTACGCCGGGGGCGTAGGTCTTCTGCTCGATAGCGGCCAGGGCCAGTTCCAGAGCGGTGGTGGCGATCTGGCCGTGCTGTTGGGCCATGGCGTTGACTGGCAGCGGCAGGAAATCGAGCAACTGGTTGTCGCCGAAGGTGCCCAGTTGCAGCTCGCGTGGCTCGCTGGCACGGGCTTGCAGGGCATCGAAGACGCCTTGCAGCAACACATAGGAGGTCGTCACCAGGGCATCGGGCAGGTCGCCGAGCTCGTCGATCAACGTTTCCATCAGGCGCTGGCCGCAGGCGCGGCTGAAGGCGTCGCCTTCGTAACGGCGAACTTCGCCATCAAAACGCTGCAGGGCCTCGTCAAATCCTCCGGCGCGGGCCTGGCTGACCGACAGCTCCGGACGCGCACCGATCAGGGCGATGCTGCGAGGCTTGCCGCCCAGCAGGCTTTCGGTGAGTTGGCGGCTGGCCTCGCGATCATCGCTGATCACCGAGCAGAAGTGCGCGGGGTCGAGGCGACGGTCAATGGCAATCACTGGCAGGCCCTTGCTCTGCATTTCGCGATAGCTGTCATCTTCCGGCGGCAGGCAACTGGCGACGAACAACGCATCGCAGCGGCGAGCGCGGAACAACTGCTGCAGCTGGCGTTCGCTTTCGGGCTGGTCATCGCTGCTGGCGATCAGCAACTGGTAGCCACGGGCGCGCGCGCCTTGTTCGAGCTGCTTGGCGATGCGTGCGTAGCTGGGGTTTTCCAGGTCCGGGAGGATGAAGCCGAGGGTGCGTGTGTGCCGGCTGCGCAGGCCGGCCGCCTGGGGGTTGGGCGTGAAGTCGTGGGCCTCGACCACCGCGCGCACTCGCTCGACGGTGGCGCTGCTGATGCGCTGCTGTTCGGCCTTGCCATTGATGACGTAGCTGGCAGTGGTCACGGAAACACCGGCCAGACGTGCGATATCGCTGAGTTTCACCGCATTTTCCTTGTTATTACCGGGGCGGCCAGGGGCGCCTGATCGGGTAGTCTTACTCAGAATTGTGTCCAAGTGCAGGCGACCATTGTCGCAATTGTTCCGACAAACTGGGGCTTTTTCCTACGCAGATTATCGAGTAACGTGGCCGCCTGGTCAGATTAAACGTTTCAGCATCCGAGTGAACGGGAACTGCCCCTGAGCCCGCGGGTGAAAAAACGCGTTGAATCCCACAACAATAACCTCAGTCCCGAACGACGGGTACTGCAAAAGGAGAAGGTCATGCTCGAGCTCGCGAGAGAGCAGATAGCCATGGGCCAGGTCGCCAGCGATAAAGCGGCGGCATTGCGCTTGCTGGCCGATCGGCTGGTCAGCGACGGTCTGGTCGCCGAGGGTTACCTACAGGGCCTTGAGGCGCGCGAGGCGCAGGGCTCGACCTTTCTCGGCCAAGGCATCGCCATCCCCCACGGTACCCCGCAGACCCGCGACCTGGTGTTTGCCACCGGTGTTCGCCTGTTGCAGTTTCCCGAAGGGGTGGACTGGGGCGACGGGCATATCGTCTACCTGGCGATTGGCATCGCCGCGCGCTCTGACGAACACCTGCGCCTGTTGCAACTGCTGACGCGCGCCCTGGGTGAAACCGACCTGGCCGAGGCGCTGCGCCGCGCCAGCTCCGCCGACGCACTGCTCAAGCTGTTGCAGGGGGCGCCGCGCGAGCTGGCGCTGGATGCACAACTGATCGGTCTGAACCTGCCCGCCGAAGACTTCGCTGAACTGGCCTGGCGCGGTGCGCGCCTGCTGCAGCGTGGCGGCTGTGTGGACAGTGGTTTCGCAGCGCTGTTGCAGCAGGCCGAGCCACTTCCGCTGGGAGAGGGGCTGTGGTGGTTGCACAGCGAGCGCGAGGTGCTGCAGCCGGGCCTGGCGTTCGTGACCCCACAGCAGCCGCTGCGGCATCGCGATCAGCCCTTGAACGGTCTGTTCTGCCTGGCCAGTCTTGGTGCTGCGCACCAGGCGTTGCTCGAGCGTCTTTGTCAGGTGCTGATCGAAGGGCGTGGGCAGACCCTCTACCAGGCCACCAGCAGTCGCGATGTGTTGCAGGTGCTGGGCGGCGAGGCGCCGCCCGACTGGCCCAGCGTGCGCGTGATACTGGCCAACCCCCATGGTTTGCATGCCCGCCCGGCGAAGGTGCTGGCGCAACTGGCCAAGGGCTTCGAGGGTGAAATCCGCATCCGCCTGACCGACAGCGGCCATCCCGGCGTGTCGGTGAAAAGCCTGAGTCGCCTGCTGTCACTAGGGGCCAGGCGTGGGCAGGAACTGGAGCTGATCGCCGAGCCGGCCATCGCCAGTGATGCCCTGCCGGTGTTGCTGGAAGCCATCGAACAGGGCCTGGGCGAGGACGTCGAACCATTGCCGGCGCTTGCCCTGCCGGTCGCCGAGGTGGTGCGCGAAACCTTGCAAGCGCCGCTGCCCGGTAGCCAGGTCCAGGGCGTCGGTGCAGCGCCAGGCATCGCCAGCGGGCCGGCCCATGTAAGGATTGAGCGCCAGTTCGATTATCCGCTGCGCGGCGAATCCTGCGCCCAGGAGCGTGCCAGGCTGCGTGCTGCCCTGGCGGCGGTCGACGCCGAGCTGCAGACACTGGTGCAACGCAGCGACAAGGCCATCGGTGAGATCTTCATCACACACCAGGAGATGCTCGCCGACCCGGCACTGGGCGATGAGGTGGATCTGCGCCTGGCCCAGGGCGAAAGTGCCGCAGCGGCGTGGATGGCGGTGATCGAGGCGGCCGCCAGCCAGCAGGAGGCGCTGCGCGATGCGTTGCTCGCCGAACGTGCCGCCGACCTGCGCGACATTGGCCGAAGGGTGCTGGCGCAGCTGTGTGGCGTCGCCGAGCAGGCCGAGCCGCAACAGCCCTATGTGCTGGTGATGGCTGAAGTCGGGCCGTCCGATGTGGCGCGTCTCGACCCGGCGCGGGTTGCTGGCATCGTGACCGCGCAAGGAGGGGCCACCGCACACAGTGCCATCGTCGCCCGCGCCCTTGGCATTCCGGCGGTCGTCGGTGCCGGGGCGACAATCCTGTTGCTGGAGGCTGGCACGCCGCTGTTGCTCGACGGCCAGCGCGGCAAGGTCAGCGTTGCGCCAGCTGCTGATGAGCTGCAGCGTGCGTTGGCCGAACGCGATCAGCGTGAGCAGCGTCTGCAGGCCGCCTGGGCGAATCGCCACGAGCCGGCCGTGACCCGCGATGGCCATGCCGTCGAAGTCTTCGCCAACATCGGTGACAGCAGTGGCATCGACAAGGTGGTGGAGCTTGGCGCCGAAGGTGTCGGCCTGTTGCGCACCGAACTGATCTTCATGGCCCATCCGCAACTGCCGGATGTCGCCACCCAGGAAGCGGAGTATCGCCGCGTGCTCGATGGCCTGCAGGGGCGCCCGCTGGTGGTGCGCACCCTCGATGTGGGCGGTGACAAACCCTTGCCCTACTGGCCGATCGCCGACGAAGACAACCCTTTCCTCGGCGTACGTGGCGTACGCCTGACCCTGCAGCGTCCGCAGGTCATGGAGGAGCAGTTGCGCGCCCTGCTGCGGGCGGCCGACGACCGGCCACTGCGGATCATGTTCCCGATGGTCGGCCAGATGCACGAGTGGCGCGCGGCCAAGGCCATGGTCGAGCGGCTGCGTGAGGAGATCCCGGTCAACGACCTGCAGGTGGGGATCATGGTCGAGGTGCCGTCGGCTGCGCTGCTGGCCCCGCAACTGGCCCGGGAGGTGGACTTCTTCAGCATCGGTACCAACGACCTGACCCAGTACGCCCTGGCCATCGACCGCGGCCATCCGAGCCTGTCGGCCCAGGCCGATGGTCTGCACCCGGCAGTGCTGCAACTGATCGACATGACCGTGCGCGCCGCCCATGCCGAAGGCAAGTGGGTCGGCGTGTGCGGTGAGCTGGCGGCCGATCCGCAGGCTGTGCCAGTGCTCCTGGGGCTGGCGGTGGACGAACTGAGCGTCGCGGCGCGCAGTGTCGCCGAAGTCAAGGCCCTGGTGCGCCAGGCCGATTACTCGACGGCCCGCGCCCTGGCGCGCGAGGCCCTGCAACAGGACAGCGCCGAGGCGGTACGGGCGCTGGTGGAGCGTGACTGAAATGGCCAAGATTCTCACCCTGACCCTCAACCCTGCGATCGACCTCACGGTAACCCTCGAGCAGCTGCGCGCAGGCGAGGTCAATCGCACGCATGAACAGTGCAGCCACGCCGCCGGCAAGGGCCTGAACGTTGCCCAGGTGCTGGCTGACCTTGGGCATCAGGTGACGGTCAGCGGTTTTCTGGGGCGCGATAACCTGCAACCTTTCGAAGCGCTGATTGCTCGTCGCGGCTTCGACGACGGGTTCGTTCGCGTGCCAGGCGAAACCCGCACCAACATCAAGCTGGTCGAGGCCGATGGTCGGGTCACCGATGTCAATGGCCTGGGCCCTCAGGTCGACGACGCGGCCCAGGCCGAGTTGCTCGAGTACCTGGCGCAACGGGCGGCTGGGCATGACGTGGTGGTGGTGGCGGGCAGCTTGCCACGTGGCGTCAGCGCGCAGTGGTTCTGCCAGTTGCTGGGCCAGTTGGTCGCCCAGGGCCTGAAGGTGGCGTTGGACACCAGCGGCGAGGCCTTGCGCGCCGGTCTGCAAAGTACGCCCTGGTTGGTCAAGCCCAATACCGATGAGCTCGGCGAGCTGTTCGGCATCACCGTGCAGGCTTTTGCCGAGCAGCGTGATGCCGCCCGGCGCCTGCTCGACGGCGGCGTCACCCACGTGGTGGTGTCCCAGGGCGAGCACGGGGTCAACTGGTTCGCCGCTGACCTGGCCCTGCATGCCCAGCCGCCCAAGGTGAGCATCGCCAGTACCGTGGGCGCGGGCGACTCGCTGGTGGCGGGCATGGTTCATGGCCTGCTGCAGGCCGAGAGTGCCGGGCAGACCTTGCGCCGCGCCACTGCCATCGCCGCCCAGGCGGTGACTCAGGTGGGCTTCGGCATCGACGACCGCGAACAGCTGTCGCGCCTTGAAGCTGCCGTGCAACTGACAGAACAACAACAAGAGGCTCGCCGATGAACATTGCGATCGTCACCGCCTGCCCGAATGGCCAGGTGTCGAGTGTATTGAGTGCACGCTTGCTGGCCGCCGCGGCCCAACGTCGGGGCTGGAGTACCAGTGTCGAGGTGTGGGATGCCGAGCACCCCGAGCGGCACCTGAGTCCTGCACAGATCGCCGAGGCTGACTGGGTGCTGGTGGTCAGTACCGGTTCGGTGGACCTGAGCCGTTTCGTCGGCAAGCCTGTGTACCAAAGCACCCCCGCCCAGGCGCTGGCTGATCGCGAAGGTTTCCTCGATGAAGCCGCGGCCAACGCCAAGGTGCTCGAGGCGAGCGTCGCCGAGGTGCCCGGTCGCAGCGCTGCGCCGCGTATCGTGGCGGTCACCGCCTGCCCGACCGGGGTGGCCCATACCTTCATGGCGGCCGAAGCCCTGCAGCAGGCCGCCCGGGAGCTGGGCTACGGTTTCAATGTCGAAACCCAGGGCTCGGTGGGCGCCCGCAACCCATTGTCGGCCGATGCCATTGCCCAGGCGGACGTGGTGCTGCTGGCTGCCGACATCGAGGTGCCGACGGCACGCTTTGCGGGCAAGCGCATCTATCGATGCGGCACCGGCATCGCCCTCAAGCAGGCGCGGGCGACCCTCGACAAAGCGCTGGCCGACGGCAAGCAGGAAAGCGCCGGAGGCACGGCCGATACGCCCGCGAAAAGTGAAAAGGCCGGGGTCTACAAGCACCTGTTGACCGGTGTGTCGTTCATGCTGCCGATGGTGGTGGCGGGCGGGCTGCTGATCGCCCTGTCGTTCGTCTTCGGCATCGAGGCGTTCAAGGAGCCGGGCACCTTGCCTGCGGCCTTGATGCAGATCGGTGGCGAGGCGGCGTTCAAACTGATGGTGCCGATGCTGGCGGGGTATATCGCCTGGTCCATCGCCGACCGTCCGGGCCTGGCCCCAGGCATGATCGGTGGCCTGCTGGCCAGTACCCTGGGGGCGGGGTTCATTGGCGGTATCGTCGCGGGCTTTCTTGCCGGCTACAGCGCCAAGGCCATCAGCCGCTGGGCGCGTCTGCCCACCAGCCTCGAAGCGCTCAAGCCGATCCTGATCATTCCGCTGCTGGCCAGCCTGTTCACCGGGCTGGTGATGATCTACGTGGTCGGTCATCCGGTGGCGGCCATGCTCGAGGGGCTCACGCGCTTTCTCGACAGCATGGGTACTACCAACGCGATCCTGCTCGGATTGCTGTTGGGTGGGATGATGTGCATCGACCTTGGCGGGCCGATCAACAAGGCGGCCTATGCCTTCTCGGTGGGCTTGCTGGCCTCGTCGAGCTACGCGCCGATGGCGGCGACCATGGCCGCTGGCATGGTGCCGCCGATCGGCCTGGGAATCGCAACCTTCCTGGCCCGGCGCAAGTTCGCCCAGAGCGAGCGCGAGGCAGGCAAGGCGGCATTGGTACTGGGGCTTTGCTTCATCTCCGAAGGCGCGATTCCCTTTGCTGCGAAGGACCCGTTGCGGGTGATTCCGGCGAGCATCGCCGGCGGTGCGCTGACCGGGGCGCTGTCGATGTATTTCGGCTGCAAGCTGATGGCGCCGCACGGTGGCCTGTTCGTGCTGCTGATCCCCAACGCGATCAACCATGCGCTGCTGTACCTGCTGGCGATCCTGGCCGGAAGCCTGGTGACGGCTGTGGTGTACGCGCTGATCAAGAAGGCTGAGCGGGTGGAGATGGTGGTGGCCCCGGCCAAGTGATCGCCCTGGGGGCAATGGTGGAGGCTTCGCAGGCGTGCCCGCGAGGCCTCCATCAACGATCTCAACGTTTGTGCCGCAAGGGCACCAACAACTCCCCCAGACCGTTGTGGTCGATCTCATGCATCAATGCCAGCAACCCGCCCAGCTCTCCGGGCGGAAAACCCTTGCGCGCGAACCAGGCCAGGTAGTCGCCCGGCAGATCGGCGATGATCCGGCCCTGGTATTTGCCGAAGGGCATGGTCCGTGTGACCAGCAGTTGCAGGGATTCGGGTTTCATTCGGTGAACCTGGTGCGCTGAAAACGCCGACCATACAGCAATCGCTGCGCGCATCCACCCTGCAATCTGCACGAGCGCGCAAGCGGCGATCATGCAGAACACCGCTTCCCTGCCGTTGCGCTTAAAAAATAACTATATGATTTTTATGGATTTTTTATATTTTCCAGGCTTGGCATGAAGACTGCTCCTGTCATAGGGACTATCACCTGCCAAGGAGTTACCCCATGAGCAACCCCAACAAAGACGTGATCGACGTGCTGAACAACCTGATCGAGTACAGCAAGGATGGCGAGAAGGGTTTCAAGGAGTCGGCCGATGACGTCAAGAATCCTGAGCTGAAGGCCTTCTTCGTCCAGCGTGCTGGCGAATGCGCCAGTGCCGCAAGCGAGTTGCAGAGCGAAGTACGCCGTCTCGGTGGCGACCCGGAAACCTCCACCAGCTTCAGCGGCGATCTGCACCGTGGCTGGGTCAACCTCAAGTCGATGGTGACCGGCAAGGATGAAGAAGCGGTGCTCAACGAAGTGGAGCGGGGCGAGGACCACGCGCTGAAGGCCTACAAAGAGGCTCGCGAGAAGCTGGTCAAACTCGGCCGCGGCGCCAGTGATCAAACCTATGCGCTGGTGGAGAAGCAGCTGCAAGGCGTACAGCGCAATCACGACCAGGTGAAAGTCCTGCGTGACGCTGCTCGCGCCCGCTCCTAAGCAACAGGCGTGACAGGCCCTTCTACCCGGTTACGGCCCCCCGCCTTGGCCCGGTAAAGGGCTTCATCCGCGGCACCCAGCACTGCTGTAAGGTCGTGCTGGGTGCCGGGTTGGTAAAGGCCGATGCCAATGCTGACCGTGATCGGTCGCTCATCGGCACCGAATTGCGGCATCGCCTCGACACTCAGGCGAATGCGTTCGGCCAGCAGCAACGCGCCGGCCAGTTCGGTTTCCGGCAGCACCACCTGAAACTCCTCGCCACCATAACGCGCTGCCAGGTCGGCCGGCCTGCGAATGCAGCGATTGATGGTGCGCGCCACCTCGCGCAGGGCATGATCACCGCCGGCATGACCGTGGCGCTGGTTGAACGCCTTGAAGTGATCCACATCCACCATCAGTACCGCCAGCGCCGAACGGTTACGTTGCGCGCGCGCCCATTCCTGGCGCAGTACTTGATCAAGGCGACGTCGGTTTGCCAAGCCTGTGAGGCTGTCGGTGGCTGCCAGCGTGGCCAGGCCTTGCTCGGCATCGTGGCGCCGACGCAGTTCGCGCCCCAGCAGCACGGTCAGCCAGAGTATGCCCAGGCACAGCACCCCCGTGGCCAGGCCGACGATCAGCGCCGTGCGCCGCCAGGCCTGGAAGACTTCGGAAGAAGAGTGCGCCACCAGCACGATCAGCGGCAGTTCGCCCACGCGCGCAAAGGTATACATGCGCCGCTCGTCGAACAGGTTCGAGTGCGCGCTGAAGCTACCACTGTGCTCCTGGAGAATGCGCTGGAAATTGGGTTGCTGGCTGAAGTCGCTGCCGATCGCTGGGTCTTGTGGCCGGGTCGGCTCGCGAGCGAGCAACTGGCCGCTGGTGTTGAGCAGGTTGATGCTGCTGTGCTCGCCGATGTCCAGGCGCTGGAACAGTTCGTTGAAATATGACAGGCGCAGGGCGCCGGTGGCCAGGCCTGCGAACTCACCGTTGGGGCCGGGGATGCGCCGGCTGAAACTGATGCACCAGTCCAGATCGCCAAGCCGCGCCTTGAACGGTGGGCCGACCAGCAGACCGAGGTTGGCGTTGGCCTGGTGGGCCTTGAACACCCCCGTGCCGGCAAAGTTCGCCTGGCGTGGAATGATGCTGGTGGAGTCGCCCACCACATCGCCTTGGGCGTCGAGCCACAGTACATCGCCGCGGCTGCGGTCGACGAAGGCCTGGTTGAACAACAGGCGTTGGCGCAACGGGCCAGGCACCTTCGGCAGCTCGCTGCGCCCGACTGCCCAGATCAGTCCCTTGAGCGACTGGTCATAGAGCTCGGCGTTGCGCAGGATGTCACTTTCGATGAGCTGGACGATGTTGCTCGAGGCGCGGATGGAGGACTGTTCGACACTGTCCCGTTCGCGGCCGAGCAGATAGCTGACGATACCTACAATCGCGAGCACGGCGAGGCAACTGCCCAGGTTGAGGATCAGCTCGGGGTGAGGCCTGGGGAGGATGGGGCGCGGGGATCGGGTGTGCAACATCGGGCTCGCTACTGCATAGGCCCCTCTTTCCGTGAGGGTAGGGCTATAAAGCGGCGGCGATATTCTAGGGAAGTGGCAATTGTCGGACAAGATTAGTCCGTCGGAAATGCATCAGGGGTTCGCGTGGCTGGCCCGTTCCTGCAGCACTGCAGGAGCACCTGTCTTGCTCAAAATCTATAGGTCTGGCTCAACCCATGTAGGAGCGGGCTTGCCCGCGAACACGGGCGCAGCCCGTGCCAGGCAGCGCGGTGTCTTTTTCGCGGGCAAGCCCGCTCCTACAAGGACCGCACCGGCAACGCCGGTGCTATCAGTTGCGAGGGTGCGGATCAGAACACGTTCAGCGGATAGTCGACGATCACACGCAACTCGTCGTTGTCGTTATCCACAGCCGAGTACCCCTGGCTGCCACGGTGGCTGGCATAGCGCAGCAGCACCGACAGGTCCTTGAACTGGCCTTCCTGGAACACGTACTTCACGTCCAGGTCGCGTTCCCAGTGGCGCGCATCCTTGCCGTCCTCGCTGTACCAGTGGCCATAGCCGACGCTGTTCGGATCGGCCTTGGTGAGGTCCAGCTTGCCGCGCGAATACGACAGCGACGAGGTCAGCCCCGGGATGCCGAGCCCGGCGAAGTCATAGTCGTACTGCAGCTTCCAGGAGCGCTCGTTTGGGCCGTTGAAGTCCGAGTACATGCGCGAGTTGTCGAGGTAGATGCTGTCGCCCAGGTTGATGTAGTCGAACGGCGTATTGCCGTTGACCCGCTGGTAGGCGGCAGTGACGCTGTGATGACCGGCCGCCACGGTGAAGTGCAGGCTGTAGGTGTTGTTGTCGATCTTGCCCAGTTTCGACTGGCCAGTGTCCTGGGTGTGATAGAAGTGCACGCCCGGGTTGAGGCTGACCAGATCATTGACCGCGTAGGTGTAGTCGAAGTCGGCGTAGTACTGGTTCCAGATGTCTTTCAGTTCGGCGGCATAGAGGTTGGCGGTGATGTTCTCGGTGCCGCTCCACGCGGCGCCAGCCCACGACAGGTGCTTGCTGCGCTGGTCGTCGGTCTGCTGGCTGTAGTAGGTGTCGATGCGGCGGTGGCCGCTTTGGTTGTAGGGCTTGGTGAAGCTCACCTGGCCGCCTTCGAGCAGCAGCCCTTCAACGCTGGTGTTGGTCAGTGCTACACCACGGAAGGTCTGCGGCAGCATGCGCGTCTCGCCACCGGCGATCACTGGGTTGGTGAGGAACAGGTCACCGGCCTTCAGTTCAGTGTCGAAGCCCTTGAGCTTGACCGCGGCGCCTGCGGTGGAGAACGAATGCGGCGCGGCGCCCAGTTCGTCTTCGTTCTTCTGGTGAGTCGGCAGGATGCTGGTGCCAGCGTGGCCGCCACCGCCATCGAGCTTCAGGCCCAGCATGGCGTGGGCATCGACACCGAAACCGATCACACCGGGCGTATAGCCCGACTCGAAGCGGGCGACGGCGCCCTGGCCCCACTCGCGATTGTCGCGCACACCCTGGTTGAGTTGGTTGCGGTTGAAGTAGGCGTTGCGAAAGTGCAGGTTCAGCGACGAACCCTCGATGAAACCATCAGCTTTTTCGTCGTCCGCCTGGGCGGCATGGGGAATCGTTGCGGCCAATGCAACGAACAGAGGCGTGAAACGGAAAGCGAGGGACACGAGTAAATGCTCCTTTGGTCTAACAGTGAGGCAGTTTCTAATTGTCGGAATTGCAGTTTCTTATGAGGGACGTTACAAACCGGCTGATAATTAAAGCGCATAAAAAAAGCCGCTGATGCGCAGCGGCTTTAAAAGGCTAACATATCGACACAGGCACTGCCCATGGCGTAGCCGGGGGAAAACAGGGCGTGTTCCGGCTGCCGATCAGCTGTCGGCATTGTCATCGGTGGTGACTTTGGAAGCTGTCTGTTGCGCGTCTTTTACTGCACCTTGGTGCTGCGCGGCATAGGCGTCCTGCGACTGTTGCAGGGTGGCGGCGATCTCTGCGTTACGGGCGACGAAGGCCGGCGATTCCTCAGCCATGGCCAGGGGCGACAACAACAGGGACGACAGGACGAAGACGCTGGCAATACCCATACTGTTGGACATTTGAAACAACCTTCTTGCGTGGCAAGTGTGAGTGAAGACAGGGCTAAGTTAGTCCTGAACAGACACTTTAAACAGCACCGCGGAGGATAATCACTCTTGCGCAAAAAGTAAGAATGACTGCGTGAGTCTTCAGACTTTTACCCTGAACCCGCGTAGTTGAGCGCTCGGCAGGTTGATACCGAAAGTATTGGCGCCCTCTTCGCTGCGTACAAAGACGCTGCCGCCATGCATCAGCGCGATGGCCTTGACGATCGCCAACCCCAACCCGTGGTTACCACCGCCGCTGTTGCTCCGCGCGGCGTCGACCCGATAGAAGCGTTCGAACAGTAGCGGCAGGTGCGCTTCATCGATAGCCGGGCCGGGGTTGCTTACGGCGATGCTGACCCGCTCTTGCTCAACGTCGATTCGCACCTGGATCACCTGCCCGGGCGCAGTGTGCTGTACCGCGTTGTTCAGCAGGTTGATGAGCGCGCGGCGCAGTTGTGCCTTTTCGATCGGGGCCTGGGCATCGCCACTGACCTCGACGCTGACGCGTGCGTCTTCGAGGATGTAGTCCAGGTAGTCGAGGGTGGTCGCCACTTCCTCGGCCAGTGACGCCTGGGTCAGGGCGGTGGCCTTGCTGCCCTGGTCGGCGCTGGCGAGAAACAACATGTCGTTGATGATGCTGCGCAGGCGCTCCAGCTCTTCGAGGTTCGATTGCAGCACCTCGAAGTAGTGCTCGGCGCTGCGCCCGCGGGTCAGGGCCACTTGGGTCTGGCCGATGAGGTTGGTCAGCGGCGAGCGCAGTTCGTGGGCAACGTCGGCGTTGAAGGCTTCGAGCCGCGAATAGGCCTGGCTGACCCGGTCGAGCGCGGCGTTGAAGGCCTCGGCAAACTGCGCCAGCTCCGGCGGCAGGTCCTGGGTGCGCAGGCGTCCGTCCAGGCGCGGTGGGGCCAGCGCCTGGGCCTCGGCTGACAGCGCCAGCAGTGGGCGCAGGCCGATGCGTGCGACCCAGTAGGCGAGCAGCGAGGCCAGCAGCACACCGAGCACGGCCAGGCCGACAATGGCCACCAGCAGGCTGTGCTGGGCCTGCCAGAAGGTTTGGGTGTCGATACCGATCATGAAACGTACCGCCGGCCGTTCACCCAGTGCCGGCAGTTGGCTGACCAGGATCTTGAACGGGTAGGGGTTGTCGGCCAGGCGCATGTCGCGCATACCTTCCGGGCCCTGGGCGAAGCGGCGCAACTGTTCGTTGGGGTGGCCGTACTCGAAGCGCGGATCATCGCTGACCACCCAGAAGCGGATGCGCCGGTCTTCTTCGGCCAGCAGGTTGAGTTTGTTGTGGATCTTCGCCCAGTGTTCCAGGGTGCCGAAGCGGTTGAGGGTGGACTCCAGCACGCTGAATCGCGCATCCAGCTCCGCTGCCGGCAGCAGGTCGAGGCTGCGGTCGACCTGGCGGTACAACGCACTGCCGATCAGCACGAAGACTGCCAGCGCCACCAGTGTGAACAGCAGCGACAGACGCAGGGCCAGGGAGTTAGCCCGCACGGTTTTCCAGGACATAGCCCATGCCTCGGATGGTGTGCAGCAACTTGTTGTCGAACGGCCCGTCGAGCTTGGCGCGAAGGCGCTTGATCGCGACCTCGACAACATTGGCATCGCTGTCGAAATTGATGTCCCAGACGAGCTCGGCGATGGCGGTCTTGGACAGAATCTCGCCCTGACGCCGGGCCAGTACGCTGAGCAGCGAGAACTCCTTGGCGGTCAGCTCCAGACGCTGGCCCGCGCGGCTGGCCTTGCGCGCCATCAGGTCGATCCACAGGTCGGCGACCTGGATTTGCAGCGGCTCGTGGCTGGTGCTGCGACGGGTCAGGGCCTGCAGGCGGGCTACGAGTTCGAGGAAGGAGAACGGCTTGCCCAGGTAATCGTCGGCACCTTCGCGCAGGCCATGAATGCGGTCCTCGACCCGCTCGCGGGCGGTGAGCATGATCACCGGCGTCTGCTTGCGCGCACGCAGGGCGCGCAGCACGCCGTAGCCATCCAGACCCGGGAGCATGACGTCGAGCACGATCACCGCGTAGTCGCCTTCGAGCGCCAGGTGCAGGCCATCGATACCATCACGGGCCAGGTCGACGGTGAAGCCCTGCTCGGTCAGGCCACGACGCAGGTAGTCGGCGGTTTTTTCTTCGTCTTCGACGATCAGCACACGCATGGGTTTGTCTCAACTGGCAGTCGCGGCCGCGTTGGCGACCTTGCGGCGGTGGAACACACGTTCCAGGGCCAAGTATATGACGGGGGTGGTGAACAGCGTCAGCGCCTGGCTGACCAGCAGGCCGCCGACCACCGCGATGCCCAGCGGCTGGCGCAGCTCGGCACCGGCTCCGAAGCCGAACATCAGCGGCACAGCGCCGAGCAGGGCAGCGAGGGTGGTCATGATGATCGGCCGGAAGCGCGTCAGGCAGGCCTGGTGGATCGCCTGCTCGGGCGTCATGCCCTGGGTGCGCTGGGCGTCGAGGGCAAAGTCGATGAGCAGGATGCCATTCTTCTTGACGATACCGATCAGCAGCACGATGCCGATCAGGCCCATGATGGTGAAGTCCTGGCCCATGGCCCAGAGCAGGATCAGGGCACCAAGCCCCGCCGAGGGCAGGGTGGAGATGATCGTCAGCGGGTGCACGAAGCTCTCGTAGAGCACACCGAGGATGATGTACACCGCCACCAGTGCGGCGAGGATCAGCCACGGCTGGCTCGACAGCGAACTCTGGAACGCCTGTGCCGCGCCCTGGAAACTGCCGACGATGGCGTCGGGCATGCCCAGCTCGCGCTGGGTCTGTTCGAGGATGCGCACCGCATCACCCAGGGCCACGCCGGGGGCGAGGTTGAACGACAGGTTGGCGGCCGGGAACAGGCCGTCGTGGGCGATCGACAGCGGGCCGGTGCTGGGCGGTGCGACATGGGCCAGGGCCGACAGCGGCACCATCTCTCCCGACAACGGCGAGCGCAGGTAGAAGTAGTTCAGGCTCTCGGCCTTGCCGCGCTGGCGGGCGTCGAGTTCGAGGATCACCTTGTACTGGTTGGTCTCGGTCTGGAACTCGCTGATCTGGCGCTGGCCGAAGGCGTCGTACAACGCCTGGTCGACGTCGGTGGTGGTCAGGCCGAAGCGTGCGGCGGCCTGGCGGTCGATGTCGATGTGGGTGACGCTGGCGCCCAGTTGCAGGTCGTTGGACAGGTCGCGCAATGCCGGGTTTTCCCGCAGGCGTTCGGTCAGGCGCTGGGTCCACAGGTTCAGGGCCACGCCATCGTTGCTCTTGAGCACGTACTGGTACTGGGTGCGCGACGGGCCGGAGCTGAGGTTGATGTCCTGGCCGGCGCGCAGGTACAGGACGATGCCGGGCACCTGGGCGAGTTTCGGGCGCAGCCGGTCGATCAGTTCGCTGGCTGATACATCGCGCTCGCCGCGGGGCTTGAGACTGATCCAGAAACGGCCGTTGGCGATGGTCTGGTTGCTGCCGGTGACCCCGACGGAATGGGAGAAGGCGCGCACCGCAGGGTCGGCTTCGATGATCTTTGCCAGGGCCTTGTGCTTCTCGATCATCGCCGGATACGACACGTCGGCTGCGGCCTCGCTGGTGCCGAGGATGAAGCCGGTGTCCTGCAGCGGGAAGAAACCCTTGGGGATGGCGACATAGCCAATCACTGCCAACGCCAGGGTCAGGCCGAACACAGCCAGCGTCAGGCGTTGGTGGGCGAGGGCGCGGTCCAGGCCCTTTTCGTACCAGCGCACCAGGCGCTGGCCAAAGCCGTCGTGGTGTTCCTGCGGCGGTTTGCGCATGAACAAGGCACAGAGGGTCGGGGCCAAGGTCAGTGATACCACCACCGAAATCAGGATGGTCGAGGTGGCCGTCAGGGCGAATTCCTTGAACAATCGCCCGACCACGCCGCCCATGAACAGCAGCGGAATGAACGCGGCGATCAGCGAGAAGCTGATCGAGATCACCGTGAAGCCGATCTCCCCGGCGCCCTTGATCGCCGCCGTGCGGCTGTCATCGCCGGCTTCCAGGTGACGGTGGATGTTTTCCACCACCACGATGGCGTCGTCGACCACGAAGCCCACGGCGATGACGATGGCCACCAGTGTGAGGTTGTTGAGGCTGAAGCCTGCCACGTACATCAGTGCGCAACTGGCGATCAGCGATACCCCCAGCACGCTGGAGACGACCAGGGTTGCCGACCACTGGCGCAGGAACAGCGCCATCACCCCGATCACCAGTATCACCGCGATCATCAGCGTCAGTTCCACTTCATGCAGCGAGGCGCGGATGGTCTGGGTGCGGTCGTTGAGTACCGACACCTCGACCGAGGCCGGCAGCATTTCCTGCAAGCGGGGCAGGGCGTCGAGCACGCGATCCACGGTGTCGACGATGTTGGCGCCGGGCTGGCGGAAGATCACCAGGTTCAGCCCAGGCTTGTCCCCGGACCAGGATTTGACATAGGCGTTCTCGGCACCCTCGATCACCTTGGCTACGTCCTGCAGGCGCACCGGGGCGCCGTTGCGGTAGCTGACGATGAGCTGGGCGTAGTCTTCGGGGTGGAACAACTGATCGTTGGCGGCGATGGTCGAGACACTGTGTTCGCCGTACAGCGCGCCCTTGGCCAGATTCAGGCTGGTCTGCTGGATGGCCTGGCGGATATCGGCCAAGGTCAGGCCGATGGCCGCGAGCTTCTCGGGCTGCGCCTGCACGCGGATCGCGGGGCGCAGTTGGCCGGTGATATTGATCAGGCCGACCCCGTCGATCTGGCTGAGCTGGCGCGCCAGCAGAGTTTCGGTGTAGTCGCTGAGCTCGTTGCCAGGCATCTGCTCGGAGCTGACGGTCAGCACCAGCACGGGGCTGTCGGCTGGGTTGACCTTGCGCCAGGTCGGTGGGCTGGGCAGGTCCTGCGGCAGACGCGCAGTGGCAGTGTTGATCGCGGCCTGGACTTCCTGGGCGGCGGTGTCGATGTTCTTGTCGAGGGTGAACTGCAGAATCAGCGTGGTCGAGCCCAGGGCGCTGCTGCTGGTCATCTGGGTCATGCCGGGGATGGCGCTGAACTGTACCTCCAGCGGCGTCGCCACCGACGACGCCATGGTTTCCGGGCTCGCGCCGGGAAGCTGTGCGGTGACCTGGATGGTCGGGAAATCTGCCTCGGGTAACGGCGCCACCGGCAGGCGCGGAAAGGCGATGGCCCCCAGCAGCACCAGGGCGAAGGTCAGCAGCAGGGTGGCGATGGGGTGGTCGATGCACCAGGCCGAAACGCCTTTGCGGGTGATCATGGCTGGCTCCGGCGGTCAGCCACTTCGGGGCTGGCGGGCACGTCGGGGGCGACCTCGACCCGTGCCCCGGGCTTGAGGCGCGACTGGCCGTCGAGCACCAGGCGATCACCGGCCTTGACCCCGGCGACGATGTTCAGGTCGCTGTCCTGGTAGAGCACCTTGACCGGTACGCTGGCGACCTTGTCGCCATCGAGGCGGTAGACGTAATGACCATCGACGCCGCGCTGCACCACCGGTGGCGGCACCACCAGCGCCTGCTCATCGACAGCGGTGCGCAGGCGGATGGTCACCAGTTGGCCGGGCCACAGCAGGCCATCCTTGTTGTCGAACTCGGCCTTGATGCGCACGGTGCCGGTGTTGGCCGAGATCTGGTTATCGATCAGCGCCAGATGGCCCTGGCCGAGCAGGCTGCGTTCGCCGTCGGCGTCCATGTAAGCCTCGACCAGCGCCGGCGAGGGCGCTCTGAGCAGGGTCTGCAGAGTCGGCAGCATCTGCTGGGGCAGGGCGAACTCGACGGCGATCGGGTCGATCTGGGTGACGCTGAACAGCCCCTGGGTGTCGCTGCTGCGCACCAGGTTACCGGGGTCGACATTGCGAATGCCGACGCGACCGGTTACTGGTGAGCGGATCTGGGTGTACGACAGCTGTACTTCGGCATTGGCGATGGCCGCCTGGTTGCCCTTGACCGTGGCCTGGAGTTGATTCACCAGCGCCTGTTGCTGGTCGAGGGTCTGCTTCGAGACACCGTCGTCGCTGCTCAACAGGCGGTAGCGCTTGAGGTCGACACCGGCCACCTGCAACTGTGCCTGGCTCTGGCCGAGTTGGGCGCGGGCCTGCTCGAGGCTGGCGCGAATCGCACGGTCGTCGAGGGTGGCAAGCAGGTCGCCTTCCTTGACCCACTGGCCCTCCTTGACCAGCACTTGGGTGAGGATGCCCTCGACCTGCGGGCGTACATCGACGCTGTGCAGCGAAAGCACCGAGCCGATCGCGCTGGCAAAGCGCGGCACGTCCTGCTGGGTGACGCTGATCACCCTCACCGGCACGGCGTTTTGTGCGCGTGGGGCAGGCGTGTCCTGGCGCAGGCGCAGCCAACCGGCCACCGCGATCAGCAAGAGGATGGCCAGGGCGGCGAGGACGAGGGGGCGGGAGGGACGTCGCATCAAGGCTGATACCGGTCAGTGGGGGAGGGCTGGAAACCGTGCTGGCGTCTTTCGGTTCCAGACTTTTGTCAGGTTCTTTTCTGCTTATAGCCCGCCGATCGGGTCGGCAACGTGACGTCTGGCTGACAGCGCTGACAGTTTCCAATCATTGATGGCCAGTTGCCAAGGAATTGAGCTGGACCAATGCTCGTCCGGGATTTGCTCTGGAGTCGAACGCCAACGTTGGAGGTGAGGGCCCTGGATTCCAGCTCAGAACCCGATAAAGGCGTAGTACACCGGCGCTTCGCCGGTCGTCAGCAGCCCATGCCCCCGCAGCCCGTCGGCCAGTTCGGCGTCTTGCACATGCACAGTCCATGGCACGTGTGCTCGATCGCTCACCTGATCGAGCGCCGCGAGAAACGCCTGCATGTCTGGCAGCCAGGCGGTAAAACCGTTGCCCTTGAGCGCGCTGGTGGTCATGCCCAGCGCCTGGCAGACGGCAACCTTGGCGGCGATGTCGTCGCGGTCGGCCTGGCGCGAGGCTTCGATCAGTGCGGCCAGTTGCGGATCGACGGCCCTGTTGCCAACGATCAGTTGCGGGCCTTGTTGCCAGGCTTCGGGGGGGCAATCCTTGGCTTCGACGCGCAGAGGCAGGTGCGGGTTGACCTCGGCCGGATAGATACGACAGACCAGCGGGCGTGTTTCATAGATGCCGCACAGGTTGTTGGCATCCAGGTTGCGACAGCGCCCTGGATTGAAGGCCGCGAAGGTCACCGAGACCCGCACCTCGGCGCTCCCGCAAGGCACGGCGAGCGAACGGCGCAGCACATGATCGCGTTGCTCGACCGGCATGCCCGGGCCATCGGTGATGAAGCCTTCGATCAGCACCACGACCTGGCCGCCACTGGCAGCCCACTGGCGGGACTCGGCAAGCGTGAGCGGTACATGGTGGCCGGTGCAGCACTTGCCGCAGCCGGTGCAGGCGAAACGAATGCCGTCGCTCACTTGGCGCCTGGCTTCCATTCGGTGACGTAGGCTTGCTGCTGGGCGCGGTCATAAAGGCACAGTTCGGTGCCTGTCTGATTCTTCATGGATTTTGGCTTGTACACGCCTTCGATCAGCAGGGCGCTATAGGCGGTGCGGTCGTCGAATTCGGCGGGCTTGCCCAGGGCGTGGGCGTCCTTGAACTGGCTGGCGGCCAGGCAGCGCTTGACCATCTGCTGGCGGTACTCGTTCCAGGCGTCGGGGCTGGAGGCCTGGGCAAGACCACTGGTCATGGCGAGGGCAATCAGGGCAATGCGAAGAAGGGTCATAAGCGGTACCGGCAAGAAAACCTCGGAAGGGGAGTGATTATGCCCGAGTCCTCCCCACCATCAAGTGAAGGCATTGTGTCGCCAGATGTATCAGCGCTCGGCGAACCCGACCGCTCGCGCCGCGACGACCAGGCAGTCGGTCAGCTCGGGCGAGGAAAACTTGGTGAGAATCGCGTTGGCGCCTGCGACCTTGGCTTTTTCGGCGCTCATGGCGCTGTCCAGCGAGGTGTGCAGCAGCACGTAGAGGTGCTTGAAGTCCGGGGTCTCGCGCACGGTGCGGGTGAAGGCGTAGCCGTCCATCTCGGACATTTCGATGTCCGACACCACGATGTTGATTTCCTGGGCGGTGCCCTGCAGCTCCAGCAGGACGTTGATCGCATCCTTGGCGCTGCGCGCGGTATGGCATTCGACGCCGAGGTGGCGAAGGGTGTGCACCGATTGCTGCAGCGCCACCTGGCTGTCGTCCACCACCAGGATGTTGGCGGCAGCCAGCAGGCTGGCGTCTTCTGCGCTGAGTTCGCCGGGATGCGTTTCAGGTTCCGGCGGGGCGATGCCGTGGATGACTTTCTCGATGTCGAGCACCTGTACCAGCGTATTGTCGACCCGGGTCACGCCAGTGATGAAGGAGCGGTTGCCCGAGCCGTAGGGCGGTGGCTTGATGTCGGTGCTCAGGCAATGGACGATGCGGCTGACCGCCTGCACGTGCAGGCCCTGGCGGGTGCGGCTGATGTCGGTGACGATCAGGCAGCCGCCATCCGGGTCGGCCAACGGCATTTCGCCGATTGCCCGCGACAGGTCGATCACCGACAGCGAGTTGCCGCGCAGGGTCGCTACGCCTTTGACGTGGGGATGCGACTCGGGAAGCTTGGTCAGGGGCGGGCAGGGGATGATCTCGCTGACCTTGAGCAGGTTGATAGCCATCAGCTTGCCGCTGCGCAGGGTGAACAGCAGCAGGGACAGCGAGTCCGCGCGGGCATTTTGCGTGGCCATGTGTAACCTTCAGGTATGTCTGGAAAGGAGAGATGTCGGGTTATCGGCCTGGAGTAGCCAGGCTTTAGGCCCTCATCCTGATGGTTGGCGCGGGTCCTGTGGGGCTACCGTCAGCGCAACCCCAGGCGCTTGGCCAGTCGGCTCAGGTTCGCCCGGTCCAGCCCCAGTTCGCGGGCGGCAGCAGCCCAGTTGTCCTGATGGCGCGTCAGGCAAGCTTCGATCAGTTGTCGCTGGTAGTCGTCCAGCGCCTCGCGCAGCCCGCCTTGTGGTAGTTCCGTGGGCGATACGGGGACACTGGCAGCGGGTATGGCAACGGTTGGGCGCAGGTCGAGGTCGGGCGCTTCCAGCGTGAGGATGCGTGGACGCTGCGGGTGTGAGCCGAGGGCCTTGAGCGCCGATCGCCCGATCAGATGCTCCAGCTCGCGCACGTTACCCGGCCAGTCATAGGCCAGCAATGCCGACTGGGCACCGGCGCTCAGGCGCAGGCTGTTGAGCCCCAGGCGCGAACGGTTCTGCTCGAGGAAATAACCCGCGATCATCAGCACGTCACGCCCGCGCTCGCGCAGTGGCGGCACCAGCAGTGGATAGACGCTCAGGCGATGGTAGAAGTCGGCGCGGTAGTTGCCATTGCGTACCTCTTCGGCAAGATCGCGGTTGGTCGCCGCGATCAGGCGCACATCGACCCGGTGTTCGCGGTCCGAGCCAAGGCGTTGCAGTTGCCCGCTTTGCAGCACCCGCAGCAGCTTGGCCTGCACGGCCAGCGGCAACTCGCCCACTTCGTCGAGGAACAGCGTGCCGCCGTTGGCCAGCTCGAACTTGCCGCGTCGCTCGCCGTGGGCGCCGGTGAACGCGCCGCGCACGTGGCCGAACAGTTCGCTTTCCACCAGGGTGTCGGGCAAGGCGGCGCAGTTGAGGCTGACCAAGGGCTTGTCGGCGCGATTGCTTGCGCGGTGCAGGGCCTGGGCCACAAGCTCCTTGCCCACGCCGGTTTCACCGGTGATCAACACGGTCAGGTCGCTGCCCCCGACCAGGCGGATTTCCTCGAGCAGCCGCTTGTGGGCCTTGCTCTGGCCGATCAATTCCTTGTCCTGCCCGCTGGCCTGGCGATAGACCTCGGCGCGCAGGTGCTCGTCCTCGGCACGCAGGGCCAGGCCCTCGATACGCTCGGCCACGGTGACGGTCGCGGCGGCGAGGCTGGCGAAAGCCTGCAGTGCTTCGAGCTCGAGGCTCTGGAACTGGCCGGGAGTGAGTGCATCGAGTGTGACCAGGCCCCAGGGTCGTTCATCGACCATCAGCGGGCAGCCCATGCAGTCGTGCACTTCCAGGTCTGCATCGTGGGCGTTGACCAGGCCGTCATAAGGGTCGGGCAGGTCGCTGTCGCTGGCGAAGCGGGTGGGCTCGCTGCGGCTGAGCAGAATCTTGAAGCGGGGGTGTTCGCTGACACGGAAACGCCGTCCCAGGGTGTCCGGCGACAGGCCATCGACCGCCAGCGGCACCAGCCATTCGCCGTCAAGCCGCAGCAAGGCGGCCGCATCGCAAGGCAGCAAACCGCGCATGGCCTGCAGCAGGCGACGATAGCGCTCCTGGTCGGGCAGGTCGCGAGACAGGTCGCTGACAAGGGGGAGGAGGGCGGTGAGCAGGGGCTTTGCAGTCATTTGGACTCCTGTTGGTCATCATGACTATATATCGGAGTAGGTCTTTTTGACATGGGTTGCTTGCAGGCCTTGGTTTCATTGGGCTTTCGAGTTGGCACGATTGCTGAAGTGGGCTGGGTAACCATTCGTAGCCCAAGGCTCAGGGAGTCACTGCAATGCTCAATGCCGAACAACGTGCAATCATCAAGGCTACCGTCCCGCTGCTCGAAAGCGGTGGCGAGGCGCTGACCACCCACTTCTACAAGATGATGCTCAGCGAGTATCCCGAAGTGCGTCCGCTGTTCAACCAGGCGCACCAGGCCAGCGGTGACCAGCCACGCGCGCTGGCCAACGGCGTGCTCATGTATGCCCGCCATATCGACCGGCTGGAACAACTGGGTGGCCTGGTTGGCCAGATCATCAACAAGCATGTGGCCTTGCAGATCCTGCCCGAACATTACCCGATCGTTGGCAGTTGCCTGCTGCGCGCCATCGAGGAAGTGCTGGGCAAGGACATCGCCACCCCGGAAGTGATCGCTGCCTGGGGCGCGGCCTATGGCCAGCTGGCCGATATTCTTATCGGTGCCGAAGAGGGCTTGTACAAGGCCAAGGAAGAGGCTGACGGCGGCTGGCGTGGTGCCCGGGATTTTCGTGTGGTGCGCCGTGAGCAGGAAAGCAGCGAGATCGTCTCGTTCTACTTCGCGCCCATCGATGGCAAGCCGGTACTCAAGGCCGAGCCTGGTCAGTACATCGGCCTGCAACTGTTCATCGACGGTGCCGAACAGCGCCGTAACTATTCGCTCTCGGCATTGTGCGATGGCGAACAGTACCGCATCAGTGTCAAGCGCGAGGCCGGGGGCAAGGTGTCGAACCACCTGCACGATCAACTGCAGGTCGGCGACACGCTCAAGCTGTTCCCGCCGTCGGGCGACTTCACCCTGGCACCTGGCGACAAGCCGCTGGTGCTGATCAGTGGTGGTGTCGGCATCACCCCGACCCTGGCGATGCTCGAGGCTGCGCTGAAGACCGAGCGTCCGGTGCACTTCATCCACTGCGCTCGCAACGGTTCGGTGCATGCTTTCCGTGACTGGATCGACGGCCTGGCGGCGCAGCATCCGCAACTGCAACGCTTCTATTGTTATGCCGAGGACGACGGCAGCCGTGACGCCAATGCGGTCGGCCTGCTGACCCAGGATCTGCTGGCTGAGTGGCTGCCGCGAGCGCGTGACGTGGATGCCTACTTCCTTGGACCAAAGGGCTTCATGGCGGCGATCCGTCGTCACCTCAAGGCCCTGGGGGTTCCGGATGCGCAGAGCCGCTACGAGTTCTTCGGGCCGGCGGCTGCTCTGGAATGATCTACTGACCAGGCTGGCGTCTTCGCGGGCAAGCCCGCGAAGGGGTTGGCCTGTCCATATATAAGGAAGGATGAACAGCGCCCCGCAGCTTTCATCTTTAATCCTCCTTTAATCACTGTATCCTTCACTCCCGGGTGTCGAGGGGCTGGTCCCTGCGCGACGCCCGGGCAGCCGCTTTTTTTTACCGGCCAAGGTTGAACCGATGTTGCCAACGCCGGTCACAGCATCTCCGGATAGCCCTGCGCAGCGCTGTCTCGCCGCTTCCTCGACACGCTAAGAGACCATCCCTGCGTGTAGACTTGCGCCCAGGCAGGCGGAACACGCTGCCACCTATCCATCCAAGGAATCGGCAATGAACGAACAAACCCTGCGCCTGAATCGGGAACGGCGCTTCCTCGTGCTGTTGGGGGTAATCTGCCTCTCGCTGATCGGCGGCGCGCTGTACATGCAGGTCGTGCTGGGCGAGGCGCCTTGCCCGTTATGTATCCTGCAGCGCTATGCCTTGCTGCTGATCGCGCTGTTCGCGTTCATTGCCGCAGCCATGCCCGGACGACGGAGCCTGACCTTCTTCGAGGCGTTGGTCGTGCTCAGCGCAATTGGCGGAATCGTTGCGGCCGGCAACCATGTGTATATACTCGCCAACCCGTACGCCAGTTGCGGCGTCGATGTACTGCAGCCGATCGTCGACGACCTGCCCCTGGCGCGACTCTGGCCCCTGGCATTCCAGGTCGACGGTTTCTGCACCACACCGTACCCGCCCATCCTGGGTCTGTCGCTGGCGCAATGGGCGCTGGTGGCGTTCGTCCTCACTGCCATCCTGGTGCCGCTGGGCATCTATCGGAATCGGCGCCGGGCTTAGACAAAAGTCCCGATTTGATGCAGGTCTATTGCACGGTGAGATAACCGGCAAAATTTCCCCAGAGACTGATCCTGATCAACGTTGAGCCCTTGTAATACAAGGGTTTCAGGGCTATCAAGCAGGGTGCGACAAACTGTCGCGAAGTTGATTTTTCAGGCAGGATTATTACAAATCCTGTAAAAGACTGTTGCTCAATAAGTCATAGTCAAGGGGGGGCGACCTATCTACAATCGCCCCCAATTTCCGTTCGGCACTGCTTGCGAGTCGCAGGATTGAAGGAAGCCCCAGCGCTCCTTTTGCTGACTTCGACAAGTTTCGCCCAACGGCGATCCGGGCGGACACCCCTCCGCGTTTTCCCGCACCAAATGGAATTGGTCTGAAGTACAGGCCTTTAGCCTAAGAAAACCCCAAGCTCGTCCATACGCTCAACGCCCAGATCCAGCAGTCGGATCCCAGGCAGGCGCGGGTTCGAGCTCGAAATGCTAACGCTTGGCAGGACGAAGTGTTGGCGAACAAAACACATTGCATTGAAGCAAGCTGATCTAGAGGTCGTGAGATGAGTAAAAAGCGTTACCCCAGACTGTTTGGCATATTGCCCTTTTTAGGCATGCTTTTACTCAGTGGGTGCAACTGGACCCTGCTCGACCCGAAGGGCCAGGTCGGCATTGAGCAAAAGAACCTGATCCTCATCGCTACCGGCCTGATGCTGCTGGTCGTGGTGCCAGTCATCATCATGACCCTGGTCTTCGCCTGGAAGTACCGTGCTTCCAACAAGGCTGCCACCTACACCCCCGACTGGTCGCACTCGACCAAGATCGAAGCTGCGGTGTGGATCATCCCGATCCTGATCATCATCGCCCTGGGCTACGTCACCTACCACTCCACCCACAAGCTCGACCCTTATCGTCCGCTGGATTCCGATGTGAAGCCGGTGCAGATCGACGTGGTCGCCCTGGACTGGAAATGGCTGTTCATCTACCCGGAGCAGGGCATTGCCACGGTCAACAAGATCGTCTTCCCGGCTAACACCCCGGTCAACTTCCGCGTGACCTCCGACGCCGTGATGAACTCGTTCTTCATCCCTGCGCTGGGCGGCCAGATCTACGCGATGGCTGGCATGACCACCAAGCTGCACCTGATCGCCAACGAAAATGGCGAGTTCGACGGTATCTCCGCGAACTACAGCGGTGCTGGCTTCACCGGTATGAAATTCAAGGCAACCGCCACTTCGCAAGCCGACTTCGATGCATGGGTCGCGCAAGTGAAGGCTTCGCCGAAGAAGCTGGACAAGGCCGAATACGACGCCTTGGCCAAACCAAGCGAAAACAACCCAGTCGAGCTGTACAGCGAGGCTTCGCCTGACACGTTCCAGCTCATCGTCGACAAGTACGAAGGCATGAACCGTGGTCGTCCGAGCCACGAAGAAGCAGGCAGCAAAGACCTGGCCACTACCAAGGGTGTGGAAACGAGTATGCAACCAGCTGCCGGTGCAGAGGAGTAAGAGATGTTCGGTAAATTAAGCCTGGAGGCGATTCCCTATCACGAGCCGATAGTCATGGTGACGCTTGCCATGATCGCGCTCGGGGGCCTCGCCGTCGTTGGTGCCATCACCTATTTCCGCAAGTGGTCCTACTTGTGGACCGAGTGGCTGACCACGGTCGACCACAAGAAGATCGGGGTGATGTACATCATCGTCGCGATGGTCATGCTGCTGCGCGGCTTCGCCGACGCCATCATGATGCGTACCCAGTTGGCTGCCGCTACCGGCGGCTCCGAAGGCTACCTGCCGCCTGAACACTATGACCAGATCTTCACCGCCCACGGTGTGATCATGATCATCTTCATGGCGATGCCGTTCTTCACCGGCCTGATGAACCTGGCCCTGCCTCTGCAGATCGGTGCACGTGACGTTGCCTTCCCGTTCCTGAACTCCCTGAGCTTCTACCTGCTGCTGGCAGGCGTGCTGCTGGTCAACATCTCCCTGGGCGTCGGCGAATTCGCCAAGACCGGTTGGGTTGCCTATCCGCCATTGTCGGGGATCCAGTACAGTCCGGGCGTAGGGGTTGACTACTACATCTGGGCGCTACAGCTATCAGGCTTGGGTACGACACTCACAGGCGTGAACTTCCTGGTCACCGTCCTGAAGATGCGCGCACCTGGCATGAAGCTGATGGACATGCCGATCTTCACCTGGACCTGCACCTGGGCCAACGTGCTGATCGTCGCTTCCTTCCCGATCCTGACCGCCGCACTCGCCCTGCTGACCGTTGACCGTTATCTGGACTTCCACATCTTCACCAACGAGCTTGGTGGGAACCCGATGATGTACGTCAACCTGTTCTGGGCCTGGGGTCACCCTGAGGTGTACATCCTGATCCTGCCGGCGTTCGGCGTGTTCTCGGAAGTGACCTCGACCTTCTCCAGCAAGCGTCTGTTCGGCCACCACGCGATGATCTACGCATCGGGTGCCATTGCCGTACTGGGCTTCGCGGTCTGGCTGCACCACTTCTTCACCATGGGTGCAGGCGCCAGCGTCAACACCTTCTTCGGCCTGGCGACGATGCTGATCTCCATTCCGACCGGTGTGAAGCTGTTCAACTGGCTGTTCACCATGTATCAGGGCCGCGTGCGTTTCACTCCGCCGATGCTCTGGACCCTGGGCTTCATGGTCACCTTCTCCATCGGTGGCATGACCGGCGTACTGCTGGCCGTTCCAGGTGCTGACTTCGTGCTGCACAACAGCCTGTTCGTTATCGCCCACTTCCACAACGTGATCATCGGCGGCGCGGTGTTCGGCTACATTGCCGGCTTCGCCTTCTGGTTCCCGAAAGCCTTCGGTTTCACCCTCAACGAGAAGTGGGGCAAGGCGGCATTCTGGTTCTGGCTGTCCGGTTTCTACGTGGCCTTCATGCCGCTGTACGCGCTGGGCTTCATGGGTATGACCCGTCGTCTGAACCACTCCGACAACCCACTGTGGGAACCCTACCTGTACGTGGCCGTGGTCGGTGCAGTGCTGATCCTGTTCGGTATCGCCTGCCAGCTGATCCAGCTGTACGTATCGGTTCGCGACCGCAACCAGAACCTGGACGTCACCGGCGATCCATGGGGTGGCCGTACCCTGGAATGGTCGACTTCGTCGCCACCTCCGTTCTACAACTTCGCCCACATGCCCGAGAAGGTCGGCCTGGACGCCTGGCAAGAAGCCAAGGAAGCCGGTGTCGCCTACAAGGTGCCGGCCAAGTACGAAGCGATCCACATGCCGAACAACACCGCTACCGGTCTGTTCATGGGTCTGTTCCTGACCATCTTCGGCTTCGCTTTCATCTGGCACATCTGGTGGCTGGTGGGTGCGAGCCTGGTAGCAACCATCGCGGTCTTCGTTCGCCACGCTGCGCGTGACGACCAGGGCTACATGGTCCCTGCCGAAGAAGTGGCGCGCATCGAAGGCGAACGCCAGCGGGCCCTGCAGCTTGCCGGTGTACCTACCGGTGGCGCACGTGTCGAAACCTTTGAACGGGTGTAATCAATGTCCAGTCAAGTAATTCACGGCGATGCACATGGTCACGACCATGGGCACGACGATCACCACCACGACTCGGGCCAGATGACCGTCTTCGGTTTCTGGCTGTACCTGATGACCGACTGCATCCTGTTTGCGTCGCTCTTCGCCACCTACGCGGTGCTGTCCGGCAGTTTTGCCGGCGGCCCGTCGGGTCATGACATCTTCCAGCTCGACTTCGTGCTGGTCGAAACCGCATTCCTGCTGCTGTCCTCGATCACCTTCGGCTTCGCCATGCTGAAGATGTTCGCCGGTAACAAGGCAGGCGTACTGGGCTGGTTGGCAGTGACCTTCCTGTTCGGTGCAGGCTTCATCGCGATGGAAATCTACGAGTTCCATCACCTGATCGTTGAAGGCTATGGCCCGCAGCGCAGTGGCTTCCTGTCGGCGTTCTTCGCGCTGGTCGGTACCCACGGCCTGCACGTGACCTCGGGTCTGATCTGGATGGCCATCCTGATGTACCAGATCAACAAGCACGGCATCACGCCGACTGCCAAGACCCGCATGAGCTGCCTGAGCCTGTTCTGGCACTTCCTGGACGTGGTCTGGATCTGCGTCTTCACCGTCGTCTACCTGCTGGGGGTTCTGTAATGGCTAACGCACACGACACTCACCACGAAGGTAACCACGGCAGCGTGAAGTCCTACATGATCGGCTTCATCCTGTCGATCATCCTGACCGCGATCCCGTTCGGCCTGGTGATGTATCCGACCCTGCCGAAGAACCTGACCGTCCTGATCGTGGTGGCCATGGCCGTCATCCAGGTCGTGGTGCACCTGGTGTACTTCCTGCACATGGACCGCTCGAAAGAGCAGCGTTCCACTGTCTCGACGTTCCTGTTCACCGCTCTGGTAATCGCACTGCTGGTAGGCCTGTCGCTGTGGATCATGTTCAGCATCCACTACGAAATGTTGGCCAAGTGAGGTAAGACTGCATGTCCGTGAAGCACTTTATCCAAATCACCAAACCGGGGATCATTTTCGGTAACGTGCTTTCCGTGGCAGGCGGTTTCTTCCTTGCCGCGAAGGGCCATGTGGACTTCGCCCTGTTCCTGGCGGTGGTGGTAGGTACTTCGCTCGTGGTTGCGTCCGGTTGCGTGTTCAACAACTGCATCGACCGTGACATCGACCAGAAGATGGAACGTACCAAGAACCGCGTCATGGTCCAGGGCGGCATGTCGCTGCCCCTCGCACTGATCTACGCCACCCTGCTTGGGGTGGCGGGCTTCAGCCTGCTGTATGTCCAGGCCAACCCGCTGTCGGCGTTCTGCGCGCTGATCGGCTTCGTGGTCTACGTCGGCTTCTACAGCCTGTGGCTCAAGCGCAAATCGGTGCACGGCACCCTGGTCGGCAGCCTGTCCGGTGCCATGCCTCCGGTGATCGGCTATTGCGCAGTGAGCAACAGCTTCGACCTGGCAGCGGTCACGCTGCTGGTGATGTTCAGCTTGTGGCAGATGCCGCACAGCTTTGCCATCGCCATCTTCCGCTTCAAGGATTACAGCGCTGCCAACATCCCGGTCCTGCCGGTGGCTCGCGGTATCCTGGCGGCGAAGAAGCAGATCGTGCTGTACGTGCTGGCCTTCGTGCTCGCCACGCTGATGCTGACGCTGGGTGGGTACGCCGGTCTGGGTTACCTGGCCGTTGCGGCTGCCATGGGTCTGTACTGGTTGTACATGGCCTGGGGTGGCTACAAGGCCGAGGACGACAGCAAGTGGGCACGCAAGGTGTTCGGCTTCTCCATCCTGACCGTCACCGCGCTGAGCGTGATGATGTCGGTGGACAGCCAGACCGCTGCCGACGTGCTGATGACCTACGCACGCTGAAGCCTTCGCGCTATACAAGAACCCGGCCTCTGGCCGGGTTTTTTGTTGGCAGATTTTCCGTCTGCGTGCAGGCGTTCGAACACACTAGTTTGGGCCTCCAAACCATCAGGAGGCATCCAAATGAGTGTTTTTACCGTCTATTTCTGTGGCACCGGGTCCCATCGTTTCGATGACAAGAACCCCAATTTCTGGGATGGCGAGCTGATCGCCACGTTGGCGAGCAATCACTCCGGCAGGGAGTTCGTCGATTGGATCACAGTCGATGGCCCAGGCAGTGGCAACCTGCAGGACGATGCCCTGTTCGTCGATGACGGCGACCACTACAAAGTGACCGGCACCCTGTTCGGCAAGGGTTGGTATGAGAATGTGCAGCACGCCCTGCAGGTCATCAAGGGCAAGAGTACCTGGGCCCGCACCAAGCTCACCGAGCAGCAATACCAGAACCTGAAGAGTGCAGGCATTCCCATTCCTGATGCCGAGGCCGGCGGCTCGTGGTTCTGGCGCACTTACGACTACGGCGATCGCGCGGTGACCCCTCAGGCTTTGCAGGAGCAGTTGATCAAGCAACTGCGCAAACCCCTGATCCCGGCCACGGTCAACCTGGTGGGGTGGAGCAGGGGCGGAATCAGTTGCCACATGCTTGCCAACGCCATGGCGCAAGACCCGGAGCTGTGCGATGTAAAGGTCAACATCTTTGCCATTGATCCGGTGCCCGGCGTGGGTAACGTGCAGTCTGAGCGTGTGCAACTGGGAGCCAACGTGAAGGAGTACGTGGGGTTCTACGCACGAGACGAGCGATCCAAAGGTTTCGCCTGTGTGGTGCCTGTCACTGCATACGGTACGCGTATGAGCGTTCTCCCGATGCCGGGCCGTCATGCAACGCTGGTGGGCAATGCTTCGATAGACGGCGCAGGTTCCGGCAAGGCACTGCCTGAACCGGGGATGATCGTGCGGCACTTCGCCGAGGTTTGCCTGAAGCGTTGGGGTGTAACGCTGGACAAGTGTCTGGATTTGAGCGATGCAGCGCTGATGACCTATCACAAGACCATCGACGCGAACGACGAGCTCTACCGCGCCATGCGCAAGAAGTCCTATACCGTACTGACCGAAGGCACTGCCGATGAACGTATGGTTCACCGCGGCAGCATTGCCACGGAGTTCACCCAGGTGCGTGGCGAGCACATGGACCCCAGCGATGGGTTGAGCATCCAGCGCTTCGACTTGAACGCCTACAAGGCTTTGCGCTGAGTTACACGCTTACCCGCCAACGAGCGAGTCTCGCTGGCGGGGCTGCCAATCTGTCGGTAGCCCCTTTACAACGCCAGGGCAACCAGACTATTTTCTGCCTCGGCCACCGCAGTGGCCAACGTCGCTCGGACGGTTCCGGGCGCTTACGTCTCTCGAGGAAAGCATGGCCAACCCAGGTTCGCCGCGCCGCTTTGCGCGCATCGATCGTCTCCCCCCCTACGTCTTCAACATCACTGCCGAGCTCAAGATGGCGGCACGCCGTCGCGGCGAAGACATCATCGACCTGAGCATGGGCAACCCGGATGGCGCGACCCCGCCACATATCGTCGAGAAGCTGGTGCAGGTCGCCCAGCGTGAAGATACCCACGGCTACTCCACCTCGCGCGGCATCCCGCGCCTGCGCCGCGCCATCTCCAACTGGTACAAGGAACGCTACGAGGTCGAGATCGACCCGGACAGCGAAGCCATCGTCACCATCGGCTCGAAAGAGGGCCTCGCGCACCTGATGCTCGCCACCCTCGACCATGGCGACACGGTGCTGGTGCCCAACCCGAGCTACCCGATTCACATCTACGGGGCGGTGATTGCCGGTGCTCAGGTTCGCTCGGTGCCGCTGGTACCGGGAGTGGACTTCTTCAATGAGCTAGAACGTGCGATCCGCGAATCGATTCCCAAGCCGAAGATGATGATCCTGGGCTTCCCGTCCAACCCGACTGCGCAGTGCGTGGAGTTGGACTTCTTCGAGCGTGTGGTCGCCCTGGCCAAGCAGTACGACGTGCTGGTGGTGCACGACCTCGCTTACGCCGATATCGTCTATGACGGCTGGAAGGCCCCCTCGATCATGCAGGTGCCCGGCGCCAAGGATATCGCGGTGGAATTCTTCACCCTGTCCAAGAGCTACAACATGGCGGGCTGGCGGATCGGTTTCATGGTCGGCAACCCCGAGCTGGTCAGCGCCCTGGCGCGGATCAAGAGCTACCACGACTACGGCACCTTCACTCCGCTGCAAGTGGCGGCAATCGCTGCGCTGGAAGGCGACCAGCAGTGCGTACGCGACATCGCGGAGCAGTACCGGCAACGCCGCAACCTGTTGGTCAAGGGGCTGCATGAGCTGGGCTGGATGGTCGAGAACCCGAAAGCCTCGATGTACGTCTGGGCCAAGATCCCCGAAGCTTATGCGCACCTCGGCTCGCTGGAGTTCTCCAAGAAGTTGCTGGCCGAGGCCAAGGTCTGTGTCTCGCCCGGTATCGGGTTCGGCGACTATGGCGATGACCATGTGCGTTTTGCCCTGATCGAGAACCAGGATCGTATCCGCCAGGCCATCCGCGGCATCCGTCAGATGTTCCGCGCCGACGGCCTGACCAGCAAGTAAGCCCCAGGCTCAAGCCGCAAGCAGGTCTGCGATGGCAGGCCGTTTGCGGCTTTACGTGCTACTGGCAGCATGGCGCTCGAAGGTCGCGACCAGCGGCCGTCTTTTTTTCATTTCCCCTCTATCCAGCCGCTCGTGCTTGGATTAAAAATGGCGCCGCGAGCGCCCGCTCGATAACAACAACTTCCCTTCCTGGCCATCATGTCCGAACAGAACCCTTGCCTGACCTGCGGCGCCTGCTGCGGCTACTTTCGTGTGTCTTTCTTCTGGGGTGAATGCCAGTCTTCGGGCGGGTTGGTGCCCGACGATCTGGTGGTGCAGATCAATCCGACCCGCGTGGCGATGATCGGCACAGACGCCAAGCCTTGCCGCTGTATCAGCCTGGACGGCGAGATCGGCAACAAGGTCGGGTGCACCATCTACGAGAATCGTTCCACCCCCTGCCGCGAGTTCGACGCTTCATGGGAGAACGGGGTGCACAATCCCAGCTGTGATGACGCCCGTGCCGCCTATGGCCTACCACCACTGACACCTCCCGGTGCCAACGAGCCGCACTGGCCTGACGATGGGGCAGAGGTCGCGTGAAAGTGAACGGCCGGATCATTTGCGAAACGGCCAAGCCCATCACGTTTTGCCTGCCGGACACGACCGTTCGTCGGTTGGATCCAAGCGGCGCACCGCTGCAGCCCGCGAAATACGGGCTGCCTTGAAAAAGTATTAACACCATTTGACCGCCCCGGCGGAGCCTCACGCCTGCTCGCCAGCGGCTACACATTCCCAACAAGGAATCATGTAGCCATTGGTCAGGTGTTTCGTCGTCGCGTGTTCGACTAGCCGGCAACATTGCAGTGCGAGCGTTCAAGGACCGAACCACCTGATCCACGAAGGAGCTCTCCGTGGACAGAAGCGTCGCCTCCGTTTTGCCTACCCGTCTCTCCCATTTGTCGCTCGCTGTGAGCCTGGCTGTCGGAGGGCTGGCCTTCGGTCTTTCGAGCGAGCAGGCCCTGGCCGTGTGCAGCGCGGCCGGGTCCACCGTCACTTGCAGCGGTGCTGCCAACCCGCTGGCCCCGAGCTATACCAATGGCGGTAGCGGCCTGACGGTCAACGTGAACCCTGGCGCCAGCCTGGGTACCCTGCTGGGCGTGGGAGGCACGTCGCTGTCGCTGGCGGGCAACGGCAATACGTTGAACAACTCCGGCACCATCGACCCTACGTTGCTGGGGTTGCTGAGCATCCAGTCCAGTGCTGTGCTGATCGGCAATACTGGTACCGGCAGCACGCTCAATATCAACAACAACGCCTCGGGGGTGATCAAGGGCACGGGTGCCTTGCTTGGCGCCAACCTTCTTAACCTTACGGGCATGGCGCTGGACGCGCGCAATGGTGTGGGCGGTACCACTACCATCACCAACGCCGGCAGCATCGGCTCCTCGGCGTTGCTTGGTCTCACGCTGCTCAGCGAGGACACGCCGGTCATCGCTGTGACCGGCGGCAGTACGGTTAACTTCACCAACACCGGTACCATTCTTGGGCGGGCAGCGTTCGAGGCTTCTGCTGCGGGCAACACCTTCACCAACGCCGGCACCTTGACCGGCAGCTTGTCGATGGGGGCCAACAGCACCAACCGCTTCAATGCCATCACCGGTTCGAGTGTCGGTGCCGGGCTTGGTGTCAGCATTGCACTGCTGGTCACCAGCAATCCCAACCTGAGCTTCGCAGCCGCCGGCAAGATCGATGGCGGTGCCGGTGGCAACAACACCCTCGCCTTGCAGAATGCCATTGGTGGCGGTAGCGGAACCACCGGCTCCGGCACGATCAATGCCAACAACTACATCAACTTCAACCGCCTTATCGTCGACAGCGGGACCTGGAGCCTGATCGGCCAGGTGCTCAACGGCACCACCCAGACCACCCTCAATGGCGGTTTGGTCAACTTCGACAATGCCAGCGCCTTTGGTGCCGGCGGCATCACCGTCAACGGTGGCGGGCTTGCCGGTACCGTCGCAGGTCTGAGCCTGACCAACGCCCTGACGCTCAACGCCGGCATCAACGTCGGCGGTGCTACCGACATGGCCCTCAATGGGGTCATCTCCGGCGTTGGCGGCTTGACCAAGACTGGCGCCGGCCTGCTCACCCTTGGGGCCACCAACACCTATAGCGGTGGTACCACCCTGGCCGCTGGCGGCCTCAATCTGACCAGCGCTGCGGCGCTCGGCAGTGGTGCGCTCACCGTCAGTGGTGCAGGCAGCCTGCAAGGCAGCGTGCCGCTGGTATTGAATAATGCCGTGGCGCTGAACGCGGCGCTGACCTTGCCCGGCAGCAACGCCCTGACCCTCGGGGGCGTGCTCAGCGGCACGGGCTCGCTGGTCAAGAGCGGCACCAGTAACCTGACCCTCAACGGCGCCAATACCTTCTCCGGCGGCACCAGCCTCGGCGGCGGCACGCTCACCCTCGGCAACAGCGCTGCCCTGGGCATTGGCGCGCTGACCCTGACCGGCAGCGGCGTGCTGGACACCACGGCCGCCATGACGCTGGCCAACGCGGTCAACCTCGGTGCCAACGCCCTGACCCTGACGGGCAACAACGCCCTTACGCTGGGCGGCGTGATCGCCGGCGCGGGTGGCAGCTTGATCAAGAACGGCGCCGCCGACCTGAACCTGAACGGCACCAACACCTTCAGCGGTGGCACCACGCTCAACGCCGGCAAGCTCACCGTCGGCGCCAACGCCGCGCTCGGCACCGGCGCCCTGACCCTGGGTGGCAACGCCAGCCTCGACGCTAGCACCGCAGTCAGCCTGGGTAACGCAATCAACCTCGGCGCCAACACCCTCAACCTGTTGGGCACCAGCGCCACTACCCTGGGCGGGGTGATCAGCGGCACCGGTGCACTGGTCAAGAACGGCGCCGCCGACCTGGCGCTCAACGGCAACAACACCTTCAGCGGCGGCCTGACCCTCAATACCGGCAAACTCACCGTGGGTAACAACAACGCCCTGGGCGGCGGTGCCCTGACCCTGGGTGGCAACGCCAGCCTCGATGCCAGCACCGGGGTCAGCCTGGGCAATGCCATCAGCCTGGGCGCCAATACCCTCAACCTGCTGGGCACCAGTGCCACCACCTTGGGTGGAGTGATCAGCGGCACTGGCGCGCTGGTCAAGAACGGCGCCGCCGGCCTGACCCTCAACGGCGCCAACACCTTCAGCGGTGGCACCACCCTCAACGCCGGGGTGCTGACCGTCGGTAACAACAACGCGCTGGGCACTGGCGCCCTTGTCCTGGGCGGCAATGCCAGCCTCGACGCGGGTGTGGCCGTCAACCTGGGCAACGCCATCAATCTGGCGGGCAACACCCTGAGCGTGGTGGGTAGCAACGCCACCACCCTGGGCGGTGTGATCAGCGGCACCGGTGCATTGGTCAAGAATGGCGCCAGCAACCTCACCCTCGGTGGCACCAATACCTTCACCGGTGGCCTGACCCTCAACGCCGGCACCCTGACCCTGGCCAGCGCTGCGGCGCTGGGCACCGGCGCGCTGACCGTGGGCGGTGCATCCACACTCGCCAACAGCGCGGCGATGACCTTGAACAATGGCGTCAACCTCGGCGCCAACCTGACCCTGGCCGGCGCCAACAACCTGAGCCTTGCAGGCAACCTGAGCGGTACCGGCGGCCTGATCAAGAACGGGGCGAGCACCCTGACCCTGAGCGGCAACAACACCCAGAGCGGTGCCACCGCGCTCAACGCCGGCACGCTAGTGGTCGGCAGCGCCACTGCCCTGGGCACCGGCGCACTCAACGCCGCCGCCAACACCACGCTGGATTCGTCGGTGGCCGGGCTGACCCTGGGCAACGCGCTTAACCTGGCCGGCAACCTCAACCTCGCCGGCAGCAACAACCTGACCCTCGGAGGCGTAATTGCCGGCGTCGGTGGCCTGACCAAGAACGGCAGCGCTACCCTGACCCTCAACGGTGCCAACACGCAGATCGGCGCGACCAACCTCAACGCCGGTACCCTTGTGGTCGGCAGCAACACGGCCTTGGGCTCTGGCGTGCTGAATGCCGCTGCCGGTACCCACCTGGACGCCAATGCCGCAGTCAACCTCGGCAACGCCGTGAACCTGGCCGGTGCCCTGACCCTCGACGGCACCGCCAACCTCGGCCTTGGTGGCGTGATCGCCGGTGCCGGTAGTCTGGTCAAGAACGGTGCCGCCACGCTGACGCTTTCCGGTCCCAACACCTACCTGGGCGGCACGACCCTCAATGCCGGTGGACTGGTTCTGGGCAATGGCGCCGCACTGGGCGCCGGCAAGCTGACCGTGGCGGGGGCCGGTAGTCTGGATACCTCGGCTGCGCTGACCGTTGGCAACGCCGTCACCCTGGATGCCGACCTCACCCTGGCCGGCAGCAACAACCTCAACCTCACCGGTCTGGTCGATGGCACCGGCCGGCTGATCAAGAACGGCACCAGCACGCTCACCCTCGGCGGGCTGAACACCTATGCCGGTGGCACGCTGCTCAACGGTGGCGCCCTGGTGCTGGGTAATGGCAGTGCCATCGGCACCGGCGATCTTACCGTCGGTGGCGCCGCGAGCCTGGACAGCAGCGCTGCACTGAGCCTGGGCAACAACATTGGCCTGAACGCCGACCTTACCCTCACCGGCAGCAACGCGCTGACCCTCGGCGGTGTGGTTAGTGGGGCAGGGCAGTTGGTCAAGAACGGCAGCGCCACTGTGACCTTGAACGGGGTCAACACCTATACCGGTGGCACCACGCTCAACGCGGGTGGCCTGGTGATAGGCAACGGCAACGCCCTGGGGACCGGCGCCCTGACCGTGGCCGGCGCCGCCAGCCTGGACAACAGCGCGGTCGCTACCCTGGGCAACGACATTGCACTGAACGCCAACCTGACCCTCGGCGGCAGCAACAACCTGACCCTTGGCGGCATCATCAGCGGTACTGGAGGCTTGATCAAGAATGGCCTGGCCGACCTCACGCTAACCGGCAACAACACCTTCAGCGGCGCCGTCGACTTGCTCGGCGGCACCCTGACCACCGTTGGTACGGGTGCGCTGGGCAACGCCTCGGCGGTCAATGTCGGCGCTGGCGCCAACCTCAACCTTGGGGCCAGCACCACGGTCGGCGGGTTGAGCGGTGCCGGCGCGGTGAGCGTGGCGGGGGGCAGTGATCTGACGGTCGGCGGCAACAACCTCAACAGCGTATTCAGCGGCGCCCTGGCCGGTAGCGGTGGCCTGATCAAGGCTGGCACCGGTGCTCTGGAGCTGTCCGGTGTGAACGTGCTTGGCGGCGCCACCACGGTCAATGGCGGCCTGCTCAATGTCAGCGGTTCGCTCGCCAGCTCCGGCGTACAGGTCAATGTCGGCGCCAGCCTGGGCGGCACTGGCAGCGTGATCGGCCCTGTGGACATCGCCAACGGGGCGCACCTGCTGGCCAACAGCGGCGCGACCCTCAACACCGGTGCGCTGACCCTGCACAGCGGCTCGATCCTCGACTTCGGCCTCGGCTCGCCCTCCACGGGCGGCACTGCCTTGGTCAACGTCAACGGCAACCTGACTCTCGACGGCACCCTCAACGTCACCGACCTCGGTGGTTTCGGCACCGGTATCTATCGGCTGTTCGACTACACCGGCGCGTTGGTCGACAACGGCCTGCTCGTTGGCACGTTGCCGGGCAGCGTACTGCCGGGCGATGTCCAGGTGCAGACCGCCATCGGCGCGCAGATCAACCTGCTGGTGGGCGGTGGTACCGGTAACGTGCAGTTCTGGGACGGTTCGCAAAGCGTGCCGAACGGCGTCATCGACGGTGGCGCCGGCACCTGGAACGGCAGCAATACCAACTGGACCGACATCAACGGTGTGCTCAACGGCAGCTGGGCCAGCGATTTCGCCGTGTTCCAGGGCGCCGCTGGCGATGTCACCGTGGTGGGCACCCAGGTTGCCACCGGTCTGCAATTCGTCACCGATGGCTATCGCCTGATCGGTACCGGTGGCCTGAACCTGGTCAATGGCAGCAACGGTGCATTCGCTGTGCGTGTCGATCCGGGCGCTACTGCGACGATCAACGTCGGCCTCTCCGGCAGCGGCCAACTGGCCAAGCTCGACACCGGCACCCTGGTGCTGAACGGCGCCAACAGCTACACCGGTGGGACCTTGCTCAACGGCGGCACCCTGGTGGTAGGCAATAACACCGCCCTGGGTACTGGCGCGGTCAGCGCCGCAACGGGCACCACGCTGGACAGCAATACCGCAGTCACCCTTGGCAACGCCCTGGCCCTGAGCGGCGCCCTGACCATCGCTGGCAGTGCCGACCTCGGCCTGTCTGGTGTGGTTTCGGGCGCCGGCAGCCTGGTCAAGAACGGCGGTGCCAACCTGACGCTGGGCAACGCCAACACCTACAGCGGCGGCACCACCCTTGCCGCTGGCACCCTGACCCTGGGCAACGACCTGGCCCTTGGGACGGGCGGCCTGAACGTCACTGGCGCCTCCAGCCTCGCCGCCACGGGTAACGTGGCGTTGGCCAACACCGTTGCGCTGAACGCCAACCTGACCGTGCCAGGCACTGGCAACCTCACGCTCAACGGCGCACTCAGCGGCACCGGTGGGCTGATCAAGACAGGCACCGGCGTGCTCACCCTGAACGGCAGCAACAGCCAGCAGGGTGCTACCAGCCTCAATGGCGGCACTCTGGTGGTTGGCAGCAACACTGCCTTGGGCACTGGCGCGCTGAATGCTGCAGGTGGTACCACCCTGAGCGCAGGCGCCAACGTGACCCTGGCAAACGCCCTCAACCTGGCGGGCAACCTGACGCTCGCCGGCGCGCAGGACCTGGTGCTAGGCGGCAACATCAATGGCGTCGGCGGCCTGACCAAGACCGGCAGCGGCACACTGACCCTCAATGGCACCAATGGCAACCTGGGCAACACCAACCTCAACGCGGGCACCTTGGTGCTCGGCAGCGCAAGCGCGCTCGGCCTCGGCCAGCTCAACGCGGCTGCGGGCACTACCCTGGACAGCAACTCGGCGCTCACTATCGGCAACACCGTCAATCTGGGCGGCAACCTCACCATCGCCGGCAGCAACGACCTGGGCCTGGGTGGGCTGGTCACGGGCGCTGGCAGCCTGACCAAGAATGGCGCCGGCAACCTCACCTTGAGTGGCCCCAACACCCTGTCCGGTGGCGTGACCCTTAACGCCGGCACCCTGACCCTGGGCAATAACTCGGCACTGGGCCTCGGCAACCTGACCGTCGGCGGCGCCAGCAACCTGGCCACCACCGGCGCCCTGATCGTGGCCAATCAGGTCACGCTCAACGACACCCTGACCCTGCCTGGTAACAACGACCTGGCCCTGAGCGGCGTGATCAGCGGTACCGGTGGCCTTGCCAAGACCGGCACCGGCAACCTGACCCTCGGTGCCGCCAACACCTATCAAGGCACCACCACGCTCGCCGCAGGCACCCTGACCCTGGGCAACGGCAGCGCGCTGGGCGCTGGCAACCTCTCGGTGACCGGCAACAGCATCCTGGCCACCACTGGCGCCCTGCAAGTAGCCAACGCCATCGGCCTGGGTACGGGCGCCACTTTGGGCGTCAACAACGCCCAGACCCTGACCCTCGACGGGGTCATCAGCGGCGGCGGCAGCCTGAACAAGACCAGCACCGGTCAACTGGTGCTCAACGGCGCCAACAACTACACCGGCGGCACCTCGCTGCAGGCCGGCAGCCTGCTGCTGGGTAACGCCAGTGCCCTGGGCAGTGGTGCCCTGAACGTCACCGGCGCCGCAGCCCTCGACGCCAGCCAGGCCCTGGCTCTGGTCAACGCGGTCAACCTGACCGGTGGCAATCTTACCCTCGGTGGCAGCCAGGCCCTCACCCTCAACGGTGTGGTTTCCGGCGCCAACGCACTGGTGAAGAACGGCGCCGCCGGTCTGACCCTCAATGGCAACAACACCTACAGCGGCGGCACCACCCTTAACGCCGGCACGCTGACCGTCGGCAGCAATACCGCGCTGGGTACCGGGGATCTGAGCACTGCTGCCAACACCTCCCTCGATGCCAGCGTGAACGCCGCATTGGCCAACAATGTGCACCTGGGCGGCGCGCTCAACCTACCAGGCACCGCCGACCTGACCCTCAACGGCGCGGTCGACGGTGTCGGTGGCCTGAACAAGGCTGGCGCCAGTACCCTGACCCTCAATGGCGCCAACAGCTACCTGGGCGGCACCACCCTGGGCGCCGGGCAACTGGTGGTGGGTAACGACAACGCGCTGGGGCAGGGCGCCCTCACCGTCGCGGGTGCCTCCACCCTGAGCAGCGGCGTCGCCAGTACCACATTGGCCAATAACGTCACCCTCAACGCTGGCCTCACCGTCGCCGGCACCAACGACCTGACCCTCAACGGAGTGATCAACGGGACCGCCGGGCTGACCAAGAACGGCAGCGGCAACCTCACGCTCAACGGTAACAACGGCTACCAAGGCGGCACCCAGCTCAATGCCGGGCGCCTGACCCTCGGCAGCAGCGGCGCCTTGGGCACCGGCACCCTCGACGTGACCGCCGACGCCACCCTGGTCAACAGCGCGTCGATGGCACTGGGCAACACCATCGCCCTGAGCAACGGCGCCAACCTGATCGTCGACGCCGCCAATGCCCTGATCCTCAGCGGCGACCTGGGCGGCACAGGTAACCTGGTCAAGGCCGGTGCCGACGATCTGACCCTGGTCGGCGTCAAGACCTTCACCGGCAACGTCGATATCCAGGCCGGCTCGCTCACTGCGCTCGGCAGCGGCGTCCTGGCCAACGTCGACACCCTCAACGTCGGTGCCAGTGGCCAGCTCAACCTCAATGGCAACACCAGCCTCGGTGCCCTCACCGGCAGCGGCAACGTCGATGTCGGCGTTGGCAGCACCCTGAGCCTGGGCAGCAACAACGCCAGTACCACCTTCGCGGGTGCCCTCAACGGCTTGGGCGGCCTGGCCAAAGATGGCACCGGTACCCTGACCCTCACCGGTACCAGCAATCTGGCTGACAACACGCAGGTCAATGCGGGCACGCTGAAAGTCGATGGCAGCCTGGGCAGTAACCTGCTGACCGTCGCCAGCGGGGCAACCCTCACCGGCAGCGGCTCTGCCAATGCCTCGGTGGTGATCGACAACGGCGGCCACCTGGCAGGCCAGAGCGGCGCCACCCTGGGCCTCGGTTCGCTGGTGCTCAACAGCGGATCGATCGTCGATGTCGGCCTGGCTTCGCCAAGCACTGGCGGCACCGCGCTGTTCAATGTCGGCGGCAACCTGACCCTCGACGGCACCCTCAACGTCAGCAATATCGGTGGCTTCGGCAACGGCGTGTATCGCTTGTTCGACTACGCCGGTGCGCTGACCGACAACGGCCTGGACTTCGGCACCCTGCCGCTGGGCGTGAGCCTTGGCGATGTGTCGCTGCAGACCGCGCTGGCCAACCAGATCAACCTGCTGGTCAGCTCCAGCGGCCTGAACATCCAGTTCTGGGACGGCAGCCAGACTGCCCCGAACGGCCAGGTCGATGGTGGCACCGGCGTGTGGAACGCCGGCAACACCAACTGGACCGACCTCAACGGCACCGTCAACACCACCTGGGGCAGCACCTTCGCGGTGTTCCAGGGCACGGCAGGTGACGTCACCGTCGACGGCAGCCAGAGCGTCAATGGCATGCAGTTCGTCAGCAACGGCTATCGCCTGCTGGCTGGGACCGCCGGCCTGCTCGACCTGGTCAACGGCAGCGGTGGCGATACCAGCGTGCGGGTCGATCCCGGCGTGATCGCGACCCTGGATGTTGGCCTGGGCGGTGTCGGCAAACTGAACAAGCTCGACACCGGCACCCTGGTGCTCAACGGCAACAACAGCTACAGCGGCGGTACCCAGCTCAGTGGCGGCACCCTGGTCCTGGGCAGCAACACTGCGCTCGGCACCGGCCTGCTGGACACTGCCAGCGGTACCACCCTGGACACCAACAAGAGCGTGAGCCTGGCCAATGCGATCACCCTCGCCGGCCCGCTGAACCTGACCGGCAACAACGACCTGGCGCTCACTGGCAACGTCGGTGGCGCCGGCAGCCTGGTCAAGGCCGGTAACGCGCAACTGGCCTTGTCCGGCAACAACAGCTACAGCGGCGGCACCGCCCTGAACGGCGGCACCCTGGTGGTAGGCTCCAACACCGCCCTGGGTACTGGCGTGGTCAGTGCGGCGGCAGGCACCAGCCTGGACAGCAGCCAGGCCGTGACGCTGGCCAACAACGTCAACGTCGCCGGCAACCTCAACGTGCTCGGCAGCAATGACTTGAGCCTCGGCGGCACCGTCGCTGGCGCTGGCCGTCTGATCAAGTCCGGCAACGCGCGGTTCAGCCTGCTGGGCGCCAATACCTTCAGCGGCGGCACCGAGCTGCAGGCCGGCACCCTGGTGGTTGGCAACAACGGCGCGCTCGGCACAGGTGGCCTCGACGTGACCGGCAATGCCAACCTCGACAGCAGCACTGCGGTGACGCTGGCCAATCCGGTCAATGTCACCGGCGTCCTCAACGTGCTGGGCAGCAACGACCTGCAACTGGCCGGTGTGCTCAGTGGCAACGGCGTGCTGAACAAGAACGGCCTGGCCGACCTCACCCTGTCGGGCAACAACACCTTCAGCGGTATCCTCAACATCCTCTCCGGCAGCCTGAGCACCATCGGCACCACCGCGCTGGGCACCCAGAGCGAGTTGAACGTCAGTACCGGCGCGAGCCTCAACCTCGATGGCAACACCACCCTGGGCGAGATCGGTGGCACCGGCGCGATCCAGATTGCTGCAGGCAACAGCCTCAACGTCGAAGGCGGCGTGTTCGATGGCAACATCAGCGGCACCGGCACGCTCAACAAACTCGGCACCGGCACCCTGGCCCTGAGCAGCAGCAACAGCCACACCGGCAATACCAACGTGCAGGCCGGTGGCTTGAAGGTGGATGGTTCGCTCGCCAGCAGCGCGGTCAACGTTGCCAGTGGTGCGACGCTGTCGGGTGCGGGCAACCTCGGCGGGGCGGTGACGGTCGCCAGCGGCGGTAGCCTCGCTGCCGCCAGCGGCGCGACCCTGAACGCGAGCAATCTGTCGCTGGATGCCGGTTCGAACTTCAACGCCGCGCTCGGCACGCCGACCGGCGGTAATTCGCCGCTGGTCAACGTCGCCAACAACCTGACCCTCGGTGGTACGCTCAACGTCACCGACATCGGCGGCTTCGGTGCAGGCGTCTACCGCCTGTTCGCCTACGGCGGCAGTCTGATCAACAACGGCCTGGCCTTTGGCACCACGCCCGTTCCAGTGACCGACCTCACCGTGCAGACCGCCGTGGCCAATCAGGTCAACCTGGTGGTCGGTGGTGCCAGCAACGTGCTGTTCTGGGACGGCAGCAACACCGTCGCAAACGGTGTGATCGATGGTGGCAGCGGTGTCTGGGATGCCACCAACAGCAACTGGACCGATGCCAACGGCGTACTCAACAACACCTGGAACGACACCTTCGCAGTGTTCCAAGGCACCGCCGGGACCGTCACCGTCAACGGCAGCCACAGCACCACTGGCCTGCAATTCATCACCGATGGCTACGTGCTCAACGCAGGCGCAGGCGGCGAACTGCTCACCAGCACCAGCGGCACTACCAACCTGCGGGTCGATAGCGGCGTCACGGCAACCCTCAACGTTGCCCTCAACGGCACCGGCAATGTCGCCAAGTACGATGCCGGCACCCTGGTGCTCAATGCTGCCAACGGCTACAGCGGCGGCACCGCGCTCAACGGCGGCACCCTGGTGGTCGGCAACGACAGTGCGCTGGGTAGCGGCACGCTGACCGCCGCAGCGGGCACCACCCTGGACAGCAACACCGCCGTCACCCTGGCCAACGCCGCAGTCCTCAACGGCGCACTGGCCATCGGCGGCAGCAACGCGCTGACCCTCAACGGCGATATCAGCGGTGCTGGCGGGCTGGTCAAGAATGGCGCAGGCCTGCTGACCCTGGGCGGCAGCAACAGCTACAGCGGCGGCACCCAGATCAACGCGGGCAGCGTGGTCGGCAACACCACCAGCCTGCAGGGTGCGATCCTCAACAACGCGGCGCTGACCTTCGAGCAGAACGCCAACGGCAGCTACACCGGCAACCTCACTGGTAGCGGTACGCTGACCAAGAACGGCAGTGGTGAACTGCTGCTGACCGGTGTCAACGGCTTGACCGGTGCCACCACCGTCAATGCCGGCAGCCTGCTGGTCAACGGACGCCTGGACAGCGCCACGGTACAGGTCGCTACCGGCGCTCGCCTGGGCGGCAGCGGCACCTATGCCGGGGCTGTGCAGATCGCCGACGGCGCCACCCTGGCCGCGGGCCAGAGCAGCACACCGCTGACGGTAGGCAGCCTGAACCTGAGCTCCGGCAGCGCCCTGGACTTCTCGCTCGGGGCGCCAGCGGCGTCCACTACGGTAGTCAAGGTCGACGGCAACCTGGTGCTCGACGGTACGCTGAACATCACCAATGCCGGCGGCTTCGGCACCGGTGTCTACCAGCTGTTCAACTATGGCGGCGCACTGACCAACAACGGTCTGGTCTTCGGCGCCATCCCCGGCAGCGTGGCACTGGGCGACCTGAGCCTGCAGACCGCCATCGCCAACCAGATCAACCTGGTGGTGCAAGGCGCGGGCGACCAGTTGCAGTTCTGGAACGGTGGCAAGACCAATCCGGATGGCAGCATCGGCGGCGGCAGCGGCACCTGGGGCCCTGGTACCAACTGGACCAACTCCAACGGCACCACCGGCGAAACCTGGAGCGATGCCTTCGCTGTGTTCGGTGGCCAGCCTGGCACCGTCACCGTGGTCGGCAACCAGTCGTTCAGCGGCATGCAGTTCCTCAGCGACGGCTACCAGGTGGTGCCGGGTACAGGCGGCAGCCTGACCCCGGTCAACGGTGCCGATGGCAGCCTGGCCCCGGTACGGGTCAACGCAGGTGCCAGCGCCGTGATCAGCGCGCCACTGGTAGGCACTGGCGGTATCGAAAAACTCGACGCTGGCACCCTGCTGTTGACCGGAGCCAACACCTACACAGGTGGCACCATTATCAGCGGCGGTACCTTGGCCGGTAACACCACCAGCCTGCAGGGCAACATCACCAACAACGCCAACCTGGTGTTCGCGCAGGGCACCAACGGCACCTTCAACGGCACCCTGAGCGGTACCGGCACCACCACCAAGCAAGGGGCGGGCAGCCTGTTGCTGACTGGCAACCAGCCGTTCAGCGGGGCCTTCAACGTCAACCAGGGCACGCTTCAAGTCGGCAATGCCGACAACCCAGGCACCAACCTTGGCGCCCAGGTCACCGTGGCCAACGGCGCGGCGCTCACCGGCAACGGTACTGTCGCCAGCCTGACCAACCACGGCACCGTGCTGCCAGGGCCTGCGGGCAACCTCAATGTCAGCGGCAACTTCACCAACGCCAGCGACGGCAACCTGGTCATCGACCTGGGCACCGCGCCGGTGAACTACCTGAATGTCGGCGGCACGGCCAACCTGGGCGGCAGCCTGACGGTGGCCAACCTCGCCGGTGGCAACGGGCAGTACACCGTGGTCAGTGCAACTGGCGGCATCAACGGCACCTTCGCCAGCAACAACCTGATGAACTCGGCATTCCTCAACAGCTCGCTCGACTACGGTGCCAACCAGGTGACCCTGTCGGTCAGCCGCAACGGCAACGCGTTCGCCGATGTCGCGGCCTCCAGCAACCAACGTGGTGTCGCCACGGCCCTGGAAAGCGCCGGTGCGCCGACCAGCCTGCGCGACAACATCCTGCCGCTGGACCGTCAGGCCGCGCAGTCGGCGTTCGACAGCCTGTCCGGGGAAATCCACGCCAGCACCGCGACCGTGCTGATCGAGGATTCGCGCTACATCCGCGACGCGGTCAACGACCGTATGCGTCAACCGGATTGCAGCCGCGAGGACGATCCACGCCGTACCCTGGCGCCAACCGCCAACCAGCAACTGACCAGCGAAGGTTGCCAGGGCCAGGCCGTGGGCTGGATCCGCGCCATTGGCGGCTGGGGTGACTACGACGGCAGCAGCAGCCATGCCAGCGTCGACCGTGACCTGTCGGGCTTCATGCTCGGTGTCGACCGCGCCCTGGACGATCAGTGGAAAGTCGGTATCGCTGCCGGATACACCCGCAGCAGCATCGATGCTCACCGTCGTCAGTCGGACGCCAGCGTCGACAGCTACCACCTGGCCACCTACCTGGGTTACCAGATGGATGCCTTCGCCGCACGCCTGGGCGCCAGCTACACCTGGCATGACATCGACACCAAGCGCGATGTTCAGGTGGGCAGCTACGACGACCGCCTGAAGGCCAAGTACAAGGCGCGCAGCGCCCAGGTGTTCGGCGAGGTGGGTTACGCCATCGACGCTGGCGGTATCGCCCTGGAACCGTTTGCCGGCCTGGCCTATGTCAACTACGACAGCGACAGTGCCCGTGAGAAGGGTGGCGACGGCCGCCTGAAGGCCAGCGTCGATCAGGACGTGACCTTCTCCACCGTCGGGGTGCGCGCCGGCAAGCGCATCAAGCTGGACAACGGCAGCGAGATCACACCACGGCTGTCGGTTGGCTGGCGGCATGCCTTCGGCGACACCAAGCCCGATGCCGACGCTCGCTTCATCGCCGGTGGCGCTGGTTTCAGCACCGAAGGCGTACCGATCGCCCGCGATGCTGCAGTGGTCGAGGCCGGTGTCGACCTGGCTGTCGGCCAGAGCGGCAAGCTGGGTGTGGGGTACTCCGGACAACTGTCCAGCGAGAACCGCGATCATGGCGTGGTGCTGAGCTTCAGCATGGGTTTCTGATCGGCTGAACCGCGGTGGGCTGTTCTGCAGCCCTATCACGGAACAAGCCCGCTTCCACGGATCTGGTGGACGCGGGCTTGTTGCGTGATAGGCCCCTCACTGACGCCCGGCTTACTTTCATCACGCCGCTGACGCTAGACTGTCATCTTTCCAAAAGTCGGACAGGAGTCCCTGCGTGACCCACCCCCGCAGTTTCCCCAGCGACCTGTGCCTGGACAGCCCGCGCCTGCAACTGCGCCCCATGCGTCATGGCGATGCGGCGCAGTGGCTGGCGATCATGGCTGATCCTGAGGTCATGCGTTTCTGGCACCACGCCCCTTGGCAGGAACTGGCCGAGGCCGAAAGCGCCCTGGCCGCCGATCGCGAAGCCTATGCTGCCGGCAATCTGCTCAAGCTCGGCATGTACCGTCGCGACAATGGCGAACTGATCGGCATGGTCCAGTTGTTCAATCTCGATGACGATTCGCGTCGCGGCGAGATCGGCTACTGCCTGGCCAAGGCCGTGCAAGGCCGGGGTTACATGGACGAGGCGCTGACCTGCTTCATCGACTACCTGGCCCATACCCTGCACATGCGCCGCCTGGAGGCGGAGATCGACCCGCGTAACCAAGGCTCGGCGCGCACCTTGGAGCGCCAGGGCTTCGTCCTCGAAGGCACCTTGCGCGCCCGTTGGTGCGTGGCGGGTGAGTTGTCCGACTCGGGGATCTACGGGTTGTTGCTGGAACCGCCTGTCGTCTGAGGCGCGGGTGCGGTAAGGTCGGGGTTTCGCCCGATCCGATGGAGCTCCGGTTGCCAGCCTACTACATCAGCATCAGCCTGCTGCTTTACCTGCTTGGCCTGTTTTTCGATGGCGCCCTGATGGGCGCCGAGCAGCATATGCCTGCTTTGCAGATGCTGCTCTACGGCCCCTGGGGCGTGGCATTCGAGCTGTATCAGTGGTTCGCCAACCCCCTGCTGGCGCTGGCGATCCTAAGCCATCGGCGCTTGCGGCGGCTGTCGCTGCTGTTCGGTCTGCTGGCGCTATATCTGGCGGCAAGCAGCCTCGGCGTTGAGCGGCTGCCCGACAACCGCAGCTACGCATTCCACGATGTCACAGGTTTCGGGGCCGGGTTCTACCTGTGGTCGCTGTCGATCCTCACCTTCTGCGCAGGTCAGGCCTGGTGGTGCTGGAAGGCCCGCAAGGCCGACGACATGCCGGGTTGGAACTGGCTGGACGTGGCCCTGATCGCAGCGCTCGGCGTGATGCTGTATGCCGCCACGCAGATGCCCTCGCTGCGCTTCGAGGTGGATCAGGTGCTGATGCCCCCCGAGCCTGCACACAGCCTGTAGCGGCCTGGGCTCAGGCGCTGCGTGCCGTGCCCCACTGCACCACCAGCATGCCCCCGACGATCATCGCCACCCCCAACAGCCGTGGCAGGTTCACGGGTTTCTCCGGCAGGCCCATCAAGCCGAACTGGTCGATCAGCAACGACGACAGCACCTGTCCGGCGATCACGCAGACGATGAACCCCGCCGCGCCCAGGCGTGGCGTCAGCACCAACGCGGCGGTGATGTAGATCACCCCGGCGACGCCCCCCAGCCAGGCCCACCAGGGTGCCTGGGCCAGGTTCTGCAGCTGTGGCATGGGCGCGCGCATCAGCAGCAGCGCTGGCACCAGCATCATCAGGCTGACCAGCAGCGAAACCCCCGCCGCCCACAACGGGTGCCCGAGCAAGCGCCCCAATGCAGCATTGCTGCCAGCCTGAAAAGGCACCGCCGCCCCGGCGAGCAGGGCGATGAGCAAGGGAAGGGTGGCGGACAAGGCAATGACCTTGGGCATGGCGTGAGCTCCTGTGGATAACCTTGGCCCAGTCTCTTGTATGCGCTTAAATGATGGAAATTCGAATTCTGCACAGGCCTTATTCGTCGCATGGATGATTTGCGTCGCATCGACCTCAACCTGCTGCTGACCCTGCATGCCCTGCTCAGCGAGCAGCACGTATCCCGGGCAGCAATTCGCCTGCACCGCAGCCAGCCGGCGGTGAGCCATGCCTTGGCGCAATTGCGCGATATCTTCGCCGACCCGCTGCTGGTGCGTCGTGGCGCGCGCCTGGTACTCAGCCCCCGCGCCCAGGCCCTGCGCGACCCATTGCAGCAGGCACTGGCGCAGCTCGACGGGCTGTTGGGCAGCCCGGGGTTCGAGCCGGGCAGGGCTCGCCGTACATTTCGCCTGGCGATGTCCGACTATGGCGCCCAGGTAGTTCTGCCTGCGCTGATGCGCGAGCTGCGCACCCTGGCACCGCAGATCGATCTGGTCGTCTCCCAGGGCAGCCGCGAAGCGATGCTCGGGCAGTTGATCGACGGGGAGGTCGACCTGGCGCTTGGGGTGTTCCCCGAGTTGCCCTCGGAGATCCATGAGCAGGGTTTGTTCGACGAGTCGTTCGTCTGCGTGGCCGATCGTGGCACCTTGCCGATGCGCGGCAACCTGACCCTCGACGCCTGGCTGGCGCGTCCGCATGTGCTGGTGGCGGTCCGCCCCGGTATCGACAACGAGATCGACCAGGCACTCAAGGCCCTCGGCGTCCGTCGGCGCATTGCCCTCACGCTCCCGCATTGGGGGGTGGCCCAGACCGTGCTGGCCGGGACCGACTTGGTGTTGACCGTGGCCCGGCGCAGCCTGGCAGCAAGCCCGCCAGACAAGGCCCTGCGCGTATTCGAGCCGCCGCTGCCGATCAGCGCGTTCAGCTTTGCCCAGGCCTGGCATGCCCGGCGCGAGGGCGATGCTGGGCATCAGTGGTTGCGCGAGCTGATCCTTGCCCATTGTCGGGGCTGGCATTCGCGCGCGTAGGACAGGTCCGATTTCACAGGGTCACAGGGGCCTTGCGGCGCACTTGCTGCTAGGCTGGCAATCTTTCTGATCAGAGGGTTCTCTTCGATGTTCAAGCATTCCCTTGCAGCCGTCGTTGCCGCGCTGGTGTTCGCCTCTCAGGCCCAAGCCGACGAGAACTCCCCCACCTATACCAAATGCATGGACAAGGCCTCCAGCACCGTTGCGATGAGCGCCTGCATCAAGGATGAAACCAAGCTGCAGGACGACCGCCTCAACCGTGTCTACAAGCAGTTGCTCGGCAAGCTCGATGCGCCGCAGCAGAAAAGCCTGCGTGAAGTGCAGCGCGACTGGATCAGCTTTCGTGACAAGAACTGCAAGTTCCATGTCCAGGCCAGCGGCGGGACCATGGCGCAACTCGAAGGCGGCATGTGCGTACTGGACATGACCCGCGAGCGCGCCGCGGAGCTGGAGCGGATTCTCAGCCCCGGACAGTGAACGGTCTCGAACCCTGTAGGAGCGGGCTTGCCCGCGAAAAATACACCGCGCTGCCTGGCACGGGCTACGCCCGTGTTCGCGGGACAAGTCGCAGCGGCGAACCGCTGCTCCTAGAGGTACCGCACCGGCAAAGCCGGTGCCATGCCCCGCGGAGCAATCAGCGCCGGCGCATCGCCCGTGCTTTCAAGTACTCCCGCACCTCGAGTGCATCACCGGCAAACTCGATCCTGCCCGACTTCGCCTCACGCTGGTACGCATACATCGGGTCGTAGTACTCGTTGAGCAAACCCTCGATCCAGCCTCGGTGCAGATCCACCTCACCGCTGTGCAACTGCACCTGCAGCGCCTGCTCCAGCAGCGCATACAGCCGCTGGAAGCGTTCGCCCCCCAGACGCTTGTGGATATTGCCCATGCTCTGACGCAGGCGCTCGGCAAACAGGCGGCGCCCATCCTCTTCGCCATGCAGGGCAACGAATTCGGCACACAGGTTGATCACATAGTCGCGCAGGATACGCTCGACGCGATTGGCAAAACTGTCCTCCAACCACACCAGCGGATACTGCTGCATGCCTTGGTACAGCGCCAGCGGCACCGAGCAGCTGCCGACCATCCGCCCCTCGTCCTCCAGCACGAACTGCTGCACGCCCCGCGCAAGTTTTTTCAGCACGTCGATGGCCAGGCGGTTCTCAAAATCGATCGGTGCCGGTTGCACGGTGGCGCGCTTGCCGAAGCTGGAGCCGCGGTGGTTGGCGTGGCCTTCGAGGTCGAGCACGTTGTCCAATTGCAGCAGCACGTCGGTCTTGCCGGTGCCGGTCAGGCCGCCCAGCAGCACGAAGTCACATTGCTCGACCGCCTGTTGGGTGGTGTCCATCAGGAAGGTCCGCAGGGCCTTGTAACCGCCTTTGACCCGCGGATAGTCAATGCCCACGTCTTTCAGCCAGCCCTGGACGATCTGCGAGCGCAGGCCGCCACGAAAACAGTACAGGTAGCCTTGGGGATGGGCCTGGGCGAATGCGGCCCAGGCCTCCAGGCGCGCGTGCTTGACCGCGCCGCTGACCAGTTGGTGCCCCAGGGCGATGGCTGCGCTTTGGCCCTGGTGCTTGTAGCAGGTGCCAACCTTCTGCCGCTCCTGGTCGTTCATCAGCGGCAGGTTGATAGCGCTGGGGAAGGCGCCCTTGGCAAACTCGACCGGTGCGCGCATGTCCATCATCGGCGCATCGTCGAGGAACAGCTGTTTGAAGTCGGTGCAGTCGGGGCGCATCAAATCACCTCGACTGCGTAGGTCTGTCGCTCGACCAGCGTGCCGATCGGCGCCAGATCCAGGCCCAGTTCAGCGGCGACCGCCAGAAACTCCGCCCGACCCTCAGGGCTTACGGCTACCAGCAAGCCACCGCTGGTCTGCGGGTCGCACAGCAGGTGCTTCTGTTCATTGCTCAGGGCGCCGATCTTGTGGCCATAGCTTTCGTGGTTGCGCAGGGTGCCGCCGGGGATGCAGCCCTCGGCCAGGTAGTGCTCGACACCCGGCAGGCGCGGTACTGCATCGAACTGCAGACGCGCGGTGAGACCGCTGCCTTCGGCGACTTCGACCAGATGGCCGAGCAGGCCGAAGCCAGTCACGTCGGTCATGGCCTTGACCCCGTCGAGCTTGCCGAAGCGGCTGCCGGGTGTGTTCAGGGTGCACATCCAGTCGCGCGCCAGGCCTTGGTCCTGTTCACGCAGCTTGGATTTTTTCTCGGCGGTGGTGAGGATGCCGATACCCAATGGCTTGGTCAGGTACAGCGTGCAGCCGACGGTCGCGGTGTCGTTGCGCTTGAGATTGCGCTTGCCGACCACGCCGGTCACCGCAAGGCCGAAGATCGGCTCGGGCGCATCGATGGAGTGGCCGCCGGCCAGTGGAATGCCCGCTTCGGCACAGACCGCACGGCCACCACGGATCACCTCGCGGGCAACCTCAGGCGGCAATACGTTGACTGGCCAGCCGAGGATGGCGATGGCCATCAGCGGGTCGCCGCCCATGGCGTAGATGTCGCTGATGGCGTTGGTCGCGGCGATACGGCCGAAGTCGTACGGATGGTCGACGATGGGCATGAAGAAGTCGGTGGTCGAGACCACCCCGCGCTCGTCGTCCAGGGCGTACACGGCAGCGTCGTCACGCGAGGCGTTGCCGACCCAGAGCTTGGGGTCCAGCGCCTGGCTACCGCTTTCGGCAAGGATCACATCCAGCACCTTGGGGGAGATCTTGCAGCCACAGCCTGCGCCGTGGCTGTACTGGGTCAGGCGAATCGGCTCGCTCATAGGTACCTCGGGGTCCAATTGTTGCGCGATTGTAGCAAAGCTGGCCTTTGCGCCATCGGCTCTTATAATTCCCGCAGTCGGTGCGTCGCCGGCACTTTCCCCGCTATTGAACCGGAGAACTCCCATGCTCAAACGCCCCTTGGCGCTCGCCGCCGGCCTCGTGCTGTCCTGCTGCGCCGTCATCGCACAGGCCGCCGACTCTTTGCGGGTCAGCGCTATTCCCGACGAAGCGCCGACCGAGCTGCTGCGCAAGTTCAAGCCGCTGGGTGAATACCTCGAGCAGCAACTGGGCATGAAGGTGCAGTTCGTACCGGTCGCCGACTACCCGGCGGTGGTCGAGTCGCTGGCCAGCAATCGCCTGGACCTTGCCTGGCTGGGTGGCTTTACCTTCGTCCAGGTGCACCTGAAGGACCCGACCGCCACACCGCTGGTGCAGCGCGAGCAGGACGCGCAGTTCACCAGCAAGTTCATCACCGCCAACCCGGATGTGAAGAGCCTGGCCGACCTCAAGGGCAAGACCTTCGCCTTCGGTTCGATTTCCTCGACTTCCGGCAGCCTGATGCCGCGCTATTTCATGCTCAAGCAAGACAACATCAAGCCTGAGAGCTACTTCAGTCGGGTTGCCTATTCCGGTGCGCACGACGCCACCGTGGCCTGGGTTCAGGCGGGCAAGGTCGATGCCGGCGTGCTCAACGCCAGTGTCTGGCAGAAGCTGGTCGATGCGGGCAAGGTCGACACCAGCAAGGTGAAAGTGTTCGCCACCACGCCGACCTACTACGACTACAACTGGACCGTGCGCGGCAACATGGACCCGGCCCTGAAAGACAAGATCAAGCAAGCCTTCCTCGCCCTCGACCCGGCCAAGCCTGAGCACAAGGCGATCCTCGATCTGCAGGCGGCCAGCCGCTTCATCGAGACCAAACCCGAAAACTACGCCGGCACCGAACAGGCTGCCCGTGAGGCCGGCTTGCTCAAGTGAGTATTCAACTGCACGCGGCAGGGCTTCGGCACGGCCAGGTACGCGCCCTCGAAGACGTGAGTCTGCGCATCGACAAGGGCGAGCGGGTGGCGGTGATCGGGCCGTCGGGGGCGGGCAAGTCCAGCCTGCTGCACCTGATGGCCACGGCCGTGCAGCCCGGCGCCGGGCATCTGGAGTTGCTTGGCGAACGGCCCTGGGCACTGTCGGCGGGTGCGCGACAACGCCTGCGGGCGCGGGTCGCGCTGGTGCATCAGGCGCCGCCGTTGCCGCCGCGCCAGCGGGTGGTCACCGCCGTATTGGCCGGGCGTCTTGGCCAGTGGGGCACCTTGCGCGGCCTGCTCAATCTGCTGCACCCCAGCGATGTGCCGGGCGCGCGACAGGTGCTGGCGGAGCTGGGGCTGGCCGACAAGCTGTTCGTGCAGTGCGGGCAGTTGTCCGGTGGCCAGTTGCAAAGAGTGGGTATCGCCCGTGCGCTGTACCAGCAACCTGAAGTACTGCTGGCCGACGAACCGGTCTCGGCGATGGACCCGGTGCTGGCTGATCACAGCCTGGCCCTGCTCAATCGCCATGCGCAAACCCGTGGCGTGACCCTGGTCGCCAGCCTGCATGCGGTGGAGCTGGCGCTCGCGCATTTTCCCCGGGTGATTGGTATCCGCGAAGGGCGCGTGGTGTTCGATTGTCCGGCAGGGGCGGTGACCGATGCCTTGCTCGACGCCCTCTACGCCAATGAGCAACTGGCCGCGCCGACGACCGTGGGGCCGACGCTGACGGTGCAGATCCCGCGATGCTGAAGACCGATGCCCGCGACCCTGCGGCGCTGCCACGCCTGTTGTTGACCCTGTTGTGCCTGGCCCTGTTGTGGCCGGGGTTGCAGTTGAGCGAACTCGACCCCGGGGTGCTGTTGCAGGCCGAGAACCGTCAACAGATGGCAAGCTTCGTTGGCGCCTTCTGGCCACCTGCCCATGATCGGGACTTTCTGGCGTTGCTGTTCGAAGCCACCCTGCAGACGCTTGCCGTGGCTACGGCCGGCATGACCCTGGCATTGCTGTTGGCTATCCCCGCCAGTCTGCTGGGCAGCCGGGCATTGTCGTTAAGGGCGGCATCACGCGCCGGTCGCCCGGGGCCTTGGTCGCGGCTGGCGCGCATGCCGGTACGCGGCCTGCTGGTGTTCCTGCGCAGCGTGCCGGAGATCGTGTGGGCGTTGTTGTTCGTGCGTGCCGTGGGGCTGGGGCCGACAGCGGGGGTACTGGCCATCGCCATCACCTACAGCGGCATGCTTGGCAAGGTCTATGCCGAGATCTTCGAGTCGGTGGACCAGCGCCCGGCTCATGCCTTGATGCAGGCCGGCAGCGGACGGTTGAGTGCGTTCTGCTATGGCATCCTGCCGGTGGCGGCGGCGGAGGTTGTGTCTTATACGGTCTACCGCTGGGAATGCGCGGTGCGGGCTTCGGTGGTGATGGGCTTTGTCGGTGCCGGTGGGCTGGGGCAGCAGATCGACCTGTCGATGCGCATGTTCGCTGGCGCCGAGGTGGCGAGCATGCTGCTGGCGTTTCTCGTACTGGTGACCCTGGCCGATGTGTTGAGCCGCGTGTTGCGCGGGAGGCTGACATGAACCGGGCGATCAACCTGCTGGTGATCGTCGCCATCGTTGCGGCGGTGGTGTCGTCGTTCGCCTACCTGGAACTCGATCTTGCGTCGGTCATCGGCAATGGTGGCCTGGCGCAGATGGGCGAGTACGCCTCGCGTTTCCTGAGCCCCGATCTTTCTTCCGAGCACATGCGTGCAGTGGCGCGCGGTGCGCTGGAGACCCTCGCCATGTCCGGGCTGGGCACCTTGCTGGCGATGCTGCTCGGCCTGCTGTTGGCATTGCCTGCGGCCGGGCGCTTCGGCTGGCCGCTGCAGGGTGCGGCGCGCTTGCTGCTCAATGCCCTGCGGGCTATCCCTGAGCTGGTGTGGGCGGCCTTGACCGTGCTGGCAGCCGGGCTCGGGCCCAATGCCGGCACCCTGGCCCTGGCGCTGCACACCGCAGGCGTGCTGGGGCGCCTGTTCGCCGAGGCGCTGGAGAATGCCCCCGCAGAGCCGGCGGCGGCGATCCGCTTGCAGGGCGGAAGCCAGGTCGCGGCGTTCTGCTTTGGCACCTTGCCCAATCTGTGGCCGCAGTTGCTGGCCTACAGCCTGTATCGCTGGGAGAACAACATCCGCATGGCCAGTGTGCTGGGCTTCGTCGGCGCGGGCGGGCTGGGGCAGATGCTCTACACCACCCTCAGCCTGTTCCAGGAAGCCCAGGCCAGCACGGTGATCATCGGCATGCTGGTGCTGGTGTTGCTGGTGGATGCCTTCAGTGATGTGCTGCGCCAACGGTATGTGCGGGCGTAGGTGAACGGGTCGACCTCAGTCCACCCACTCCCCACACTGCGCTTCGCGCTGCATCGATTCCAGGTTCCGCTCGATGGTCTCGCAGATCGTATCCATCGGAATCTGGTGCTCGCTGCGTCGGAATGGGCTCTGCAAGTCGGTGCCGATCCGCTCGATCGCCAGCAGCATGAAGCCCACCACCGTCGAAGCCAGCGGCGTGAACCACTCCAGCGACTCGACCAGCCCGATCGGCACGATCACGCAGAACAGGGTGATGAACAACCGTGGAAAATACACGTAGGGGTAGGGCAGCGGTGTATTGGCGATCCGCTCCATCCCGCCCTGGGCGTTGGACAGGTCTACCAGCGTCGACTCCAGCCGCGCCAGGCGAATGCTGTCCAGCCGCCCAGCCTTGTATTCGCCTGCCAGCAAGGCGGCGGAGCCGGCCAGAATGTCATTGGCGAAGTTGTTCGAACCATTGCGCCGCTCGAACTCGTGATGGGGGATGAACGCCATCAGTTCCGGCGGGCACGGCTCGTTCTTCAGGTGCGCCGCCAGGCAGTTCACATAGGCCACATGCCGACGCAGCAAGGTCGCCTTGACCGGATTGAGCCCGTCATCCGGATCGTCCACCAGCGTCAGCACCTGCCGCGCGAAGCTGCGAGAACTGTTCACCATCGCCCCCCACAGCGTGCGCGCTTCCCACCAGCGGTTGTAGGCACTGCTGTTGCGAAAGCTCACCAGCACTACAAGGGCCGAACCCAGCAGCGTCAGTGGGATCAGCGGCAGGCTGAACTTGCTGTTGAAGAACAGCATGAAATCGATGGTGACCAGGATGTCCCACACCAGCAGCCACAGCAGCGACCAGCCGATGTAGTTGAAGGTCTTGAGGACCAGGCGGTACTTGCGCACGAGGTAGTTTTTCACGCAGGGATCTCTTCGTGGAGCGGATTAAGGATCCGACGTCGGGGGCGGGGCAAGGTTCGTTGAAAGGATGTTGCAAGAGTTGTGCGGTGATTGCGGTTTCGGAAGAGGACGACATGTCCGGTGCAAACCTTTACCTGCCAACCACGGCGGTGGAGAGGAAAAATAGCGAGCTCATCCTGTTGATATTCTGTATTCGTATGGATACAGTTGGAGCTATGTGTGATTCACAAAATTCAGCAGACGAAGCTTTTTTCTCATTGGTTGATCAACCTTCGGGATAACCGAGCCAAGCTCGCGGTGGGTCGTCGTATCGAGCGTATGGCGGCAGGGAACTTCGGGGATATGAAATCGTTGGGATGCGGGCTGCATGAACTCAGAGTCGACGTCGGTGCGGGTTATCGGGTTTATTTCACCCGAAGATATGAGTGCTTGATCGTGTTGCTCGCCGGAGGTGACAAATCCTCGCAGACTGCTGACATCCTGCTGGCTAGAAAAATGGCAAAGGAGCTGAAATGAGCGATGACCTGATTCCATTCGATATGGCGGTGTTGCTGGATAGTGACGAAGCGATCAGCGAGTACCTGAGTCAGGTGCTCAGCGATGGCGATACAGATGAGGTGCTTCGAGCGCTTGGTCACGTTGCTAGAGCAAAGGGTATGTCTCAGGTCGCTAGTGAAAGCGGTCTGGGGCGTGAAAGCCTTTACAAAGCCCTTAGTCCTGGAGCCAAACCGCGTTTTGATACTGTCTTCAAGGTGATTCGTGCCCTAGGGATTGATCTGCTCGCTCAGCCACACGCTGCCATTCGGTGATAGCGATACGTGGGGACCGTCCCCTGTTCGACTCTGTGGAAATTAGCGAAGCCCAGCATCATGCCGTCACGTTCCACTACGGGCGATCCAATAAACTGGGCGATGGCCCTGATCGTGGTGCCGCAGAGCCCGGGCCGGGTGGTCAGAGGGAATTAACCCGACGGTTAGTGTATTTCGTCCAGCGTGTTTGAAGTCCTGTTTTCGATAGTGGCACAATGCTCGAACGCCGACCCCCAGGGCATTTTCCCGCCTGGCTGCCTGTCCGGTGCATTCAAGGACAGTCCATTTTTTCGGTGAGCCCTCGATGATCGAGCGAACGGGTAAGGGTCTTTCCTTCGCCAAACGCATGTACCCACCCCGCGCAATCGGCACCGGGCTTGGGTTTTTCTGTGTGCTGATTGGCATCTGGCCGCTGCAGCCGGCCTGGTGGACCTGGGCCTTGCTCGCGCTGCACGGCTTCGTCTGGCCGCACGTCGCTTATCAGCTGGCCCGGTTGTCGAAGCAACCCTTTCGCGCCGAGCAGCGCAACCTGGTGTTCGATGGCTTCGCCGGAGGCTGCTGGGCTGGTGTCATGGGGCTCAACCCCCTGCCGAGCGTGATCATCCTGTCGATGATCGCCATGGACAAGATCGCCGCAGGCGGCTGGCACATGCTCGGCAAGACCTTCCTCGCCCAGGCGCTGGGCATTGGCCTGGGGCTCTGGTTGTACGCACCACCGCTATTCCCGCCTACCAGCCAGGCACAGATGCTCGCCTGCCTGCCGATCCTGCTGATCTACCCCATGGCCATCGGCCTGATCTGCTATCAAGTCACCGTCCAGCTCGCCCAGCACAAACGCACTCTCTCGCGCCTGAGCCAGACCGACAGCCTCACCGGCCTGATCAACCACGGCGCCTGGAAAGACCTGCTGCTGCGCGAATTCCAGCGTTGCCGCCGCGACAATCAGGCCAATGTGCTGGCACTGATCGACATCGACCATTTCAAGCAGATCAACGACCGTCACGGCCACCTGATGGGCGACGACATCCTGCGCACCCTCAGCGCCTTCCTGCCGACTCACCTGCGCAAGAGCGACCCGGTGGCGCGCTATGGCGGTGACGAGTTCTGCGTGATGCTGCCCGGCGTCAGCGTGGCCCAGGCCGAGGAAGTGCTCGAGCGACTGCGCGAGGCGGTGGAGTGTTATCGCCATCCTGAATTGCCGGAGCAGGGGTTGAGCCTGAGCATCGGCGTCGCGCCTTTTGGCGGGCATCTGCAGAGCGCCGAGGCCTGGTTGCATGAGGCGGATATGGCGCTGTATCAGGCCAAGAGTGCGGGGCGGAATCGGATTGTGGTGGCGGGCCGGTATGGGGCGCTGGTGTGACACCCGCAATTGCATAGCTGCTATGTGTTGGTCTTGAGTTTGCTCAGCAGGCCGACCTCTTTTGACCTGCGCCAGCGAGTCGGGACGGGCAGATGCATTAGCGCGTTTTCACTCATCTCAACGCCGCGCAGCTCACAAATAAACGGATATAATCGTCCGTTTATTTCAATTAGTCGGACAGATTGAGCCGCTTATGGAAAGGTTTTTTCCGGTGGATTGTGACGCAAGCCTCCAGCGCATAGGGCTTCTAGTCAAAACAGCGCGCCTGGAGCAGGGTGTCCGGCAACTGGATGTGGTCAGCAGACTCGGCGTTACCGAGAAGATGCTGCGTCGAATCGAGCTTGGGGATCCATCGGTCAGTGTTAGATCGTTGATGCTCGTGCTGTGGAAGCTTGGTCTCACAGACAAGGTTTTTCGTCCTCTGGAGGACGCTTCAGTCTCCTTCTCTGAGTTGAGGGAAGAGACAAGCGGTCGCCGAGCGCGCAGACGTCGCGCCAAGCCGGAGGACTTCTGATGCCCAGTGCCTGCATCTACATGGAGCCCCTCAAGACCGGTGGTAAGTTTCTGGTACCTGGGCGTCTGACCTTGCATAGCAATCAATCCGGTGAGTTCGTCTGTTCTCCCGCTCTGGTGTTCTGGCCTTGATGAATTATCGGCTTCGGCGATTTACTCAATTATCTTGGGGCGCGATGGATGCGCTTATCATCGTGCTCTACGCATTCGGCAGTCTTCGCCGTGGTCGGATTCCATTTTGGGATGATCTGCAAAGCATTGTGGCCTTGTCACGTGAGCATGGCGAGCTGGCATTATTTATCGGCCTTACAGGCGTAGCGGTGCATCTCTCGGTAGTCGCCAGTGGTTTGCTGTTTATCAAAGGCGTGCGTGCTGCGGCCTATGTGGGCCTGGCCCAGGCGCCATTTCGAATGATCCTGCTTCCCTCGATACCTATCGCCTTCCTATGGCCCAACGTCCTTGTTACGCCAGCACCCTGGCTGCTTTTTCTGCTGGGAGTTGTCGCGGAAGCAGTCAAAGTGTGGAGTTTGGTACTGCTGGTGCGAAGCCAGCGGTTCGCCCAAGCGACTGAATCACAGCCTGTGTAGCCGATTCGATTCAATGCTGGGGCTACGTGCAGCCCCAGCCTATCGACAATGCTGCTCTGACCTAGCGGCTTTCCCGCCCGCGTCCTATCTCCACGTCATCCATCACCGCCTTGACCATGTCGCACAGCAAGTGCGCGGCCCAGCCCAGGTCGGCCTCGCCGTCGGTGGAGGCGAGCAAGGTCATGCGCTTGGCGCAGGCCATCATCGCCGAGGCCTGTTCCATTGCCAGTTTCGAATCATGTCCGGGCTCGACCCGGAACAGCGGCTTGTCGCCATCGCCGTAGCCGAACCCGGTTACACCTGCAGTGGTGTCGCTCATCTCCGATGCTCCTTCAGTGACGGACCTGGATCCTGCTTAGTGCAGTTTCCGCCAGCGTCAGGGCGGCATCGACTTCGTGGGCGGTGGTGATGGTCAGGGGCTGGGCGGGGGAGCCGAGGGTGAGGGCGGTGCTGTGGCGGGTGATGGCGAGGGCGCAGGTGAGGTGTTCGATGAGTTGGAGGACGAGGTCTTCGAGGGCGTGGGGATTTTCGCTGGGAAAAGGGGGATCGGGGACGATCTTTAGCATGGTGATGCTCCTGTCGTGATGGAGCGGCCACCTATCGCGGCTAATCGATTGGGTGGCAGCTGAACGCGGGTTAGCCGACCGGGACGTCAGGCACCCGGCGCACCAAGAGGTGCCCCGCGCACAGCCGCCATAAAACGCCAGCGCCGAAAATTCGGTCTGGTTATGGCTGCGGTGTCCGACGAAGTTCGAGCGGCTAAGCCCGGTCGTTGATGAGCAACGACCGGGCGAGACTAGAACGCGCCCCATGGCACCGCAACGGCTTTAGGCGGCCGAGAGTATGTTTGGGAAACGGACTACAGGGAATGGGGAAAAACTGAAAATCGAGCCACTTATACACAACGAAAAAAGCTTCGCCCAAGCTAATCTAGGGCAACTTCCTTCCAGGCTGAACACCCATGTCCATCGCCGACAATCTGATTGCCTTTACGCTCGCGGCTACCCTGCTGACGGTAACCCCCGGCCTCGACACCGCCATGATCCTCAGAACCTCCGCCGTCGAAGGACGCAAGCAGGGACTGCGCGCGGCCCTGGGCATCAACGCCGGTTGCCTGCTCTGGGGCGCGGCGGTCGCCTTCGGCCTTGGCGCATTGATCGCCGTCTCCGAGCTGGCGTACGACATCCTCAAGTACTGCGGCGCGGCCTATCTGGCATGGTTGGGCGTGAACATGCTCCTGCGCCCACGCCAGTCGCTGGCGCCTGCCGAGGCCGAGGGGCGACCGGCAGCGAACTGGATCCTCAAGGGCATGATGGGCAATCTGCTCAATCCCAAGGTCGGGATTTTCTACGTATCGTTCCTGCCGCAATTCATTCCGCAAGGCCAGCCATTGATTGCATGGACCTTCGGGCTTGTGGGCATTCATGTGCTGCTGGGGCTGATCTGGGCGGTGGGGTTGATCAGTGCGACACAATCCATGGCGGGTGTGCTGCGCAAAGGGAAAGTGATCCAGTGGATGGACCGGGTGACTGGAATGGTGTTTGTATTGTTTGCGGCGCGTTTGGCGTTGAGTCGGCGTTGAGGTGGGCGGCGGTTCGCTGCCCCGAAAACGTCGGTCTGAATCCCGCCCACAAAAAAACCGACCATAAGGTCGGTTTTTTCTGGATCTTGGTGCCCCGAGGGAGACTCGAACTCCCACTCCTTTCGAAAACGGATTTTGAATCCGCCGCGTCTACCAATTCCGCCATCAGGGCTTGTGGCGCCGCAGTATAGAGAGGCTCCTGCAGTCGGTCAATCGGCTTTCATGGTCAATTTTCATGCATTGGGCTAAACTTCCCGGCCCTGCCAAGCCGAACACGATCATGCGCGTCGCCGATTTTTCCTTCGAACTCCCCGATTCCCTTATCGCCCGCCATCCCCTGGCCGAGCGCCATGGCAGCCGTCTGCTGGTCCTTGACGGGCCGAGCGGGGAGCTGGCGCACCGGCGCTTCACCGATTTGCTCGAGTACCTGCGCCCGGGCGACCTGATGGTGTTCAACAACACTCGGGTGATTCCGGCGCGGCTGTTCGGTCAGAAAGCCTCCGGCGGCAAGCTGGAAGTGCTGATCGAGCGGGTGCTCGACAGCCATCGGGTACTGGCCCATGTGCGTGCCAGCAAGGCACTGAAGGTCGGCGCCACGGTGCTGATCGATGGCGGTGGCGAGGCCGAGATGGTCGCGCGCCATGAGACGCTGTTCGAGCTGCGCTTCACCGAAGAGGTGCTGCCACTGCTCGATCGCGTCGGCCATATGCCGCTGCCGCCGTATATCGACCGCCCGGATGAAGGCGCCGACCGTGAGCGCTACCAGACCGTGTACGCCGAGCGTGCCGGTGCCGTCGCCGCGCCCACTGCCGGCCTGCACTTCGACGAGGCTCTGTTGAAAGAGATCGCCGCCAAGGGCGTCGAGCGCGCCTTCGTCACCCTGCACGTGGGTGCCGGCACCTTCCAGCCGGTGCGGGTCGACAAGATCGAAGATCACCACATGCATAAAGAGTGGCTCGAAGTGAGCCAGGATGTGGTCGATGCCATCGAGGCCTGCCGCGCCCGTGGTGGGCGGGTGATCGCGGTCGGTACCACCAGCGTGCGCTCGCTGGAGAGTGCGGCGCGCGATGGTGTGCTCAAGGCGTTCAGTGGCGACACCGACATCTTCATCTACCCCGGCCGACCGTTCCATGTGGTCGATGCGCTGGTGACCAACTTCCATTTGCCCGAGTCCACGCTGCTGATGCTGGTCTCGGCCTTTGCGGGGTATCCCGAGACCATGGCCGCGTACGCCGCGGCGGTCGAGCAGGGGTACCGCTTCTTCAGTTACGGTGATGCCATGTTCATCACCCGCAATCCGGCGCCGCGCGGCCCCGAGGATCAAGCATGAGTCGCACCTGTCGAATGTCCTTCGAACTGCTGGCCACCGACGGCAAGGCCCGTCGCGGTCGGCTGACCTTCCCCCGTGGCACCGTGGAAACCCCGGCGTTCATGCCGGTGGGCACCTATGGCACGGTCAAGGGCATGCTGCCGCGGGACATCGAGGCCATCGGCGCCGAGATCATCCTGGGCAACACCTTCCACCTGTGGCTGCGCCCGGGCACCGAGGTGATCAAGAAGCACAACGGCCTGCACGACTTCATGCAGTGGAAAGGCCCGATCCTCACCGACTCCGGCGGTTTCCAGGTGTTCAGCCTGGGCGCGATGCGCAAGATCAAGGAAGAGGGCGTGACCTTCGCCTCGCCGGTCGACGGCTCCAAGGTGTTCATGGGCCCGGAAGAGTCGATGCAGGTGCAGCGTGACCTGGGCTCGGACATCGTGATGATCTTCGACGAGTGCACGCCGTACCCGGCCGAGCACGATGTGGCGCGCACCTCCATGGAGCTGTCGCTGCGTTGGGCCCAGCGCTCGAAGAACGCCCACGGCGACAATACCGCGGCGCTGTTCGGCATCGTTCAGGGTGGCATGTACCAGGACCTGCGCATGCGCTCGCTGGAGGCGCTGGTCAACATCGACTTCGACGGCCTGGCCATCGGCGGTCTGTCGGTGGGCGAACCCAAGCACGAGATGATCAAGGTACTGGATTACCTGCCGGCACAAATGCCTGCTGACAAACCTCGTTACCTTATGGGGGTAGGCAAACCGGAAGATCTGGTTGAGGGTGTGCGCCGCGGCGTCGACATGTTCGACTGCGTGATGCCCACGCGCAACGCGCGCAACGGCCATCTGTTCGTCGATACAGGGGTGATCAAGATCCGCAATGCGTTCCATCGCCACGATGATTCGCCGCTGGATCCGACCTGTGACTGCTATACCTGCACCAACTTCTCCCGCGCTTATCTGCATCACCTGGACAAGTGCGGCGAAATGCTGAGCAGCATGCTGAATACCATCCACAACTTGCGCCATTACCAGCGCTTGATGGCCGGTTTACGCGAGGCTATTCAACAGGGTAAATTGGCCGCCTTTGTCGACGCCTTCTATGCCAAGCGCGGACTTCCCGTTCCGCCTTTGGACTGACTGTTCGCACACATAACTAAATTCAGCAACTGGAGTGCTACATGAGCTTTCTGATTCCCGCCGCTTACGCGGACGCTGCAGCCCCTGCCGCCGGCCCAGCCGGTACTGGCTTCGAGTGGATCTTCCTGGTCGGTTTCCTGGTCATCTTCTACCTGATGATCTGGCGCCCACAGGCCAAGCGTGCCAAAGAGCAGAAGAACCTGCTCGGCGCTCTGCAGAAGGGTGACGAAGTGGTCACCAACGGCGGTATCGCCGGCAAGATCGTCAAGGTTTCCGACGATTTCGTGGTGCTGGAAGTGTCCGACAACGTCGAGCTGAAGTTCCAGAAGGGCGCCATCGCCGCGACCCTGCCAAAAGGTACGCTCAAGGCTATCTGAGTTACCGGTTTCATTTTTTCCAGTCGGGGCGCGCAAAGCGCCCCGCGTCTTGAACGGGCGGCGTGATGCTGAACAAATACCCTCTGTGGAAATACCTGCTGATCCTGGTGGTACTGGCGGTCGGCTTTATTTATTCCGCTCCCAACCTCTACCCGGATGACCCGGCGGTGCAGATCAGCGGCGCAAGTTCCGCGCTGCACGTGAGCCAGGCCGACCTCGACCGCGCCACCAAAGCGCTGGCCGATGCCGGTATCACCGTCAAGGGTGGCAGCCTGGGCGAGAAGGGCAGTGCGCTGGTGCGCCTGACCAACCAGGAAGACCAACTGCCGGCCAAGGATGTGGTGCGCAAGACCTTGGGTGACGACTACGTCGTCGCACTGAACCTGGCCCAGACCACCCCGCAGTGGCTGCGCAACCTGGGTGCCAGCCCGATGAAGCTGGGCCTGGACCTCTCCGGTGGTGTGCACTTCCTGCTGGAAGTGGACATGGACAAGGCCATGAGTGCCCGCCTGAAGGTCTACGACGGCGAAGTGAAGACCCTGCTGCGCAAAGAGCGCGTGCGCTACCGTAGCCTGCCCCAGCAGGACGGCAGCATCATGCTGGGCTTCGCCGACGATGCTACTCGCGAACAGGCACGTGCCCTGGTCCGCAAGAATTTCAATGATTTCGACATCACCACCACCGAGCGCAACGAGCTCTCCGTGCTGCGTCTGGCGCTGACTCAGGCCAAGGTCGCCGAAATCCGCGAATACTCCATCAAGCAGAACCTGACCACCGTCCGCAACCGTGTGAACGAGCTGGGCGTGGCCGAGCCGCTGGTTCAGCGCCAGGGCGCCAACCGTATCGTGGTCGAGCTGCCGGGCGTGCAGGACACTGCCGAAGCCAAGCGTATCCTCGGCAAGACGGCCAACCTGGAGTTCCGCTTCGGCGCTGAGCCAGGTGCTTCGAAAGCGACCACCGAGGTCTTCGAGTTCCGTGACGGCAACCGTTCGGCTGCGGTCGAGCGTGGCTTGATCATCACCGGTGACCAGGTTACCGATGCCCAGGCGAGCTTCGACGAGCACGGTCGTCCGCAGGTGAACATCCGCCTGGATGGCCCCGGTGGCGAGTTGATGAGCCGCGCCACGCGCAGCAACGTCGGTCGCAGTATGGCGGTGATCTTCATCGAGCAGAAGCCGGTGACCCGCTACGTCAAGCAGACCGTCGACGGCGTCGAGAAGGAAGTGGCGGTACAGAGCTTCCAGGAAGAGAAGAAGATCATCAGCCTGGCGACCATCCAGTCGCCGCTGGGCAGCCAGTTCCGTATTACCGGCCTGAACGGCCAGGGTGAATCGTCCGAATTGGCCCTGCTGCTGCGTGCCGGTGGTCTGGCCGCACCGATGTACTTCGCCGAAGAACGTACCATCGGTCCAAGCCTGGGTGCCGACAACATCACCAAGGGTGTGGATGCATCGCTGTGGGGCATGCTGTTCGTCTCGCTGTTCATCATCGCCATCTACCGTGGCTTCGGCGTGATCGCCACCATCGCCCTGGCGGGCAACATGGTGCTGCTGCTGGCGCTGATGTCGCTGTTGGGCGCGACCCTGACGCTGCCGGGTATCGCCGGTATCGTGTTGACCATGGGTATGGCGGTCGACGCCAACGTGCTGATCTTCTCGCGGATTCGCGAGGAGCTGAAAAACGGCATGTCGGTGCAGCGCGCCATCCACGAAGGCTTCAACCGTGCCTACACCGCGATCATCGACGCCAACCTGACCAGCCTGCTGGTCGGCGGCATCCTGTTCGCCATGGGTACCGGCCCGGTCAAGGGCTTCGCGGTCACCATGTCCCTCGGGATTTTCACCTCGATGTTCACCGCCGTCATGGTGACCCGCGCAATGGTCAACCTGACCTGTGGCGGGCGTGACATCAAGAAGCTGTGGGTTTGAGGGAGCTGCGATGAAAACCATCAACTTCATGGGCGTGCGCAACGTTGCGTTCGCCGTCACTGTCCTGCTGACCGTACTGGCGCTGTTCAGCTGGTGGCACAAGGGCTTGAACTTCGGCCTGGACTTCACCGGCGGTACGCTCATCGAGCTGACCTACGAGCGTCCGGCCGACCTCAAGGCGGTGCGTGCCGAGCTGGTCGAGTCTGGCTTCCACGAGGCCATCGTGCAGAGCTTCGGTGCCACCACCGACCTGCTGGTGCGCATGCCTGGCGACGACCCGCAACTGGGCAATCAGGTTGCCCAGGCGCTGCAGAAAGTGGGCGGCGACAACCCGGCCACCGTCAAGCGTGTCGAGTTCGTCGGCCCGCAGGTCGGTGAAGAACTGCGTGACCAGGGCGGCCTGGGCATGCTGCTGGCGCTGGGCGGGGTACTGATCTACCTGGCGTTCCGCTTCCAGTGGAAGTTCGCGGTGGGGGCGATCGTCTCGCTGATTCACGACGTGATCGTGACCGTGGGCATCCTCTCGTTCTTCCAGATCACCTTCGACCTGACGGTGCTGGCGGCAGTGCTGGCGATCATCGGCTACTCGCTCAACGACACCATCGTCGTGTTCGACCGCGTGCGTGAGAACTTCCGCGTCATGCGCAAGGCGTCGCTGATCGAGAACATCAACGTCTCGACCACCCAGACCCTGCTGCGCACCATCGCCACTTCGGTGTCGACCTTGCTGGCGATTGCTGCGCTGCTGTTCTTCGGTGGCGACAACCTGTTCGGCTTCTCGCTGGCGCTGTTCCTGGGCGTCATGGCGGGTACCTACTCGTCGATCTACATCGCCAACGTGGTGCTGATCTGGCTGAACCTGAACAGTGAAGACCTGATCCCGCCGGTCAAGGCCGAGGGTGTGGACGACCGTCCGTAAGGGCTTGTCCTACGCCGTTTGGCGTAAAGAGAGGCGCGAGTGTTGAACTCGCGCCTTTTTTTTTGCTCCAAGGCAGGGAGAAGGCGGGCAATGTCCCGCGGGTATGATCAGGAGATTCCACGTGAACAAATCAATGCTGGTGGGTGCGGTTCTGGGTGCTGTCGGTGTTACAGCCGGAGGTGCTGTGGCGACCTACAGCTTGGTGAACAAAGGGCCGGAATACGCCCAGGTCACTGACGTACAACCGATCAAGCAGCAGGTGAAGACACCACGCGAGGTGTGCAAGGACGTGACCGTGACGCGCCAGCGTCCGGTGCAGGACCAGCACCAGATCGCCGGTACCGTGGTGGGCGCCCTGGCCGGTGGCCTGCTGGGTAACCAGATCGGTGGCGGCACCGGCAAGAAGATCGCCACGGTCGCAGGTGCGGTGGGTGGTGGTTATGCCGGCAACAAGGTGCAGGAAGGCATGCAGGAGCGTGACACCTACACCACCACGCAAACGCGCTGCAACACGGTCAACGACATCAGCGACAAGGTGGTGGGCTACACCGTGAAGTACACCATCGGTGACCAGGCTGGTGTGGTGAAGATGGACCACGAGCCAGGTTCGACCATTCCGCTGGACAAGAATGGCAAGCTGGTGCTGAGCCAGGCACAGCCCGGGCAGTGATCAGGATGCTGGCCTCATCGCGGGCCAGCAGAACCACGGAAAGCAGGCACAAAAAAAGCACCCCGAGGGGTGCTTTTTTTGCATCCGAAGCCCTGGCTCAGCGCTTCAGGTTTTCCGGCAGGTGCGGCTGGATGGCGGTCAGTACCGCCTTGAAGCACTTGATGTTGCCGGCAACGATGTGGCCTTTGTCGAGGAAGTCGTGGCCACCGTTGAAGTCGCTCACCAGGCCGCCCGCTTCCTGGATCAGCAGTACGCCTGCCGCCATGTCCCACTCGGACAGGCCCGACTCCCAGAAGGCGTCGAAACGACCAGCGGCAACGTAGGCCAGGTCCAGGGCGGCGGAACCCGCGCGGCGGATGCCGGCGGTCTGGCCGGTGAGGGCGCGGAACATGCCGAGGTAGTTGTCCAGGTCAGCCATCTGGCTGTCGCGGAACGGGAAGCCGGTACCCAGCAGGGCGCCTTCCAGGCTGGTGCGCGAGCTGACACGCAGGCGACGACCGTTGAGCTGGGCGCCACGACCGCGGCTGGCGGTGAATTCTTCCTGGCGGACCGGGTCGACGATGACCGCGTGCTCGAGACGGCCGCGGTATTTGCAGGCGATGCTGACCGCGAAGTGCGGAACGCCACGCAGGAAGTTGGTGGTGCCATCCAGTGGATCGATGATCCACAGGTAGTCCTTGCCTTCCTCACCGGAGCCGGCGTGCAGGCCAGTCTCTTCACCCTGGATCGAGTGGTTCGGGTAAGCCTTGCGCAGGGCGTTGACGATGGTCTGCTCGGCGGCGCGATCGACCTCGGAGACGTAATCCTTGGCCTCTTTCTCGTCGACCTTGATGCTGTCCAGGCGTTCGATGGAGCGGAAAATCAGTTCACTGGCGCTGCGAGCGGCGCGCAGGGCGATATTCAGCATAGGCTGCATGGGCGTTTCACCTGGAGATGTTAAAGAAGAAAGCCGCCTAGTCTATCAGAAAACTGTTCCGGCAGAAGGGTGACATTCGCATTCGTGGCGTTACGCCCGTCGCTTAGGTAAGATCGTTCCCCCCTTTATAGGCATCCGTGAGCTCGACACCTTGCTGCAGAATATTCGTGTTGTTCTGGTCAATACCAGCCACCCCGGCAACATCGGCGGCGCTGCTCGTGCCATGAAAAACATGGGCTTGTCGCGCCTGGTGCTGGTTCAGCCTCTGGATTTCCCCGCGGCCGACGCCAGTGCCCGCGCCTCTGGTGCCGACGATGTGCTGGACGGCGCCATCGTGGTCGATACGCTCGAGCAGGCGCTGGCCGGTTGCAGTCTGGCGATTGGTACCAGCGCCCGTGACCGCAGCATGCCGTGGCCGATGCTCGACCCGCGCGAATGCGGGGTGCAGAGCGTCGCGCGTGCGGCCGCTGGCGAGGAGATCGCCCTGGTGTTCGGTCGTGAACACGCAGGCCTGACCAATGACGAACTGCAGCGATGTCACTTCCACGTGCACATTCCATCGAACCCCGATTTCAGCTCGCTGAATCTTGCCGCCGCGGTCCAGGTGCTCGCCTACGAGGTGCGCACCGCATGGCTGGCGGCGCAAGGTGCGCCGGCGAAGGTCGAGAAGGTCGATGCCAGCGATGAGCTGGCCACCCTGGACGAAATGGAGCTGTTCTACGAACACCTGGAAAAGACCCTGGTGGACATCAGCTTCCTTGACCCTGAGAAGCCCAAGCACCTGATGGCGCGCCTGCGCCGGTTGTATGGGCGCAGCTCGGTCAACCGTTCGGAAATGAGCATTTTGCGCGGCATCCTCACCGAGACCCAGAAGGTCGCACGGGGTGATGCGCACAAGCGGAAGGACTAGAAACAATGTTCGAGCGTCTGCGTGAAGATATCCAGAGTGTGTTTCATCGTGACCCGGCGGCGCGCAATGCCTTCGAGGTACTGACCTGCTACCCGGGGATGCATGCCATCTGGCTGCATCGCCTGGGCAATGCCCTGTGGAAACGCGACTTCAAATGGCTGGCGCGCCTGGTGTCGAACTTCGGGCGCTGGATGACCGGCATCGAGATCCACCCGGGCGCCACCATTGGCCGGCGCTTCTTCATCGATCATGGCATGGGCATCGTCATCGGCGAGACCGCCGAGATCGGCGATGATGTGACGCTCTACCAGGGTGTTACCCTCGGCGGCACCAGCTGGAACAAGGGCAAGCGACACCCGACCCTGGAAAACGGCGTAGTGGTGGGGGCGGGCGCCAAGGTGCTCGGCCCGTTCACGGTTGGTGCCGGGGCCAAGATCGGCTCCAATGCGGTGGTGACCAAGGCCGTGCCGGCCGGTGCCACGGCAGTCGGGATCCCGGGGCGGATCATCGTCAAGACCGAAGACAGCGAGGTCGAGGCCAAGCGCAAGGCCATGGCCGAGAAGATCGGCTTCGATGCCTACGGCGTCAGTGGCGACATGCCCGACCCGGTAGCGCGCGCCATCGGCCAGATGCTCGACCACCTGCAGGCGGTCGACGAGCGCCTGGAGGGCATGTGCGGGGCGCTGACCAACCTGGGCAGTGACTACTGTGCCAAGGCCCTGCCGGCGCTGCCGGAAGAAGACTTCGCCGAGGTCAAGCAGGCTGCGCAGAGCGACACTCCGTCGCATTGATTACGCCTGGCTGATACACGAGGCGTGTGCTCGCGCCCCTTGTCTGCTATCATCGCGCCCGCTTCCCGCGTGCAAACCCGACTAAAGCACTAGGTCTTATAGTTGACTTAAATGCTCGGGAATCGCATACTCGCACACATCCTGTAACTCCCGTGGTACCCATAGCCATGCGATTGACTACCAAAGGCCGTTACGCCGTCACCGCCATGCTCGACCTGGCGTTGCACGCGCAGCATGGGCCGGTATCCTTGGCCGACATTTCCGAGCGCCAGGGCATCTCCCTCTCCTATCTGGAACAGCTGTTCGCCAAGCTGCGCCGCAGCAGCCTGGTATCCAGCGTGCGCGGTCCGGGTGGCGGCTACCAGCTGTCGCGGGGCATGGAAACCATCCAGGTGGCGCAGGTAATCGACGCGGTCAACGAGTCGGTAGACGCCACTCGCTGCCAAGGCCTCGGGGATTGCCACGCCGGTGATACCTGCCTGACCCACCACCTGTGGTGCGACCTCAGCCAGCAGATCCACGAATTCCTCAGCGGCATCAGCCTGTCCGACCTCGTCATGCGCCGTGAGGTGCAGGAAGTCGCCCAGCGCCAGGACCTGCGTCGAGTCGCCGGTCGCGTTGCCCAGCTGGACAAGATTGAGACGTCCGCCGTCGACTGATGCAGCGACGAGCGACGCCAACGCCTGATAGGAGATACTCAATGAAGTTGCCGATCTACCTCGATTACTCCGCGACCACTCCGGTCGATCCCCGCGTCGCCCAGAAGATGGCCGACTGCCTGCTGGTCGACGGAAACTTCGGTAACCCGGCCTCGCGTTCCCACGTGTTCGGCTGGCGCGCTGAAGAGGCGGTCGAGAATGGCCGCCGCCAGGTCGCCGAGCTGATCAATGCCGACCCGCGCGAAATCGTCTGGACCAGCGGTGCCACCGAGTCCGACAACCTCGCGCTCAAGGGTGTCGCGCACTTCTATCAGACCAAGGGCAAGCACATCATCACCTCCAAGATCGAGCACAAGGCGGTCCTCGACACCGCTCGCCAGCTCGAGCGCGAAGGTTTCGAAGTCACCTACCTCGAACCCGGTGAAGACGGCATCGTCACCCCGGCGATGGTCGAGGCAGTGCTGCGCGACGACACCATCCTCGTCTCGCTGATGCATGTGAACAACGAAGTCGGCTCGATCAACGATATCGCCGCCATCGGTGAACTGACCCGCTCGCGCGGCGTGCTGTTCCACGTCGATGCCGCTCAGTCGGCCGGCAAGGTCGAAATCGACGTGCAGAAGACCAAGGTCGACCTGATGTCGTTCTCGGCGCACAAGGTCTACGGCCCGAAGGGCACCGGCGCGTTGTACGTCAGCCGCAAGCCGCGTGTGCGCCTGGAAGCCATCATTCACGGCGGTGGTCATGAGCGCGGCATGCGTTCGGGCACCCTGCCGACCCACCAGATCGTGGGCATGGGCGAGGCCTTCGCCATCGCCAAGCAGGAAATGGCCGCTGAAAACGTGCGCATCAAGGCGTTGAGCGACCGCTTCTTCAAGCAGGTCTCCGACCTTGAAGAGCTGTACGTCAACGGCAGCCAGACCCAGCGCGTTCCGCACAACCTGAACCTGAGCTTCAACTACGTCGAAGGCGAGTCGCTGCTGATGTCGCTCAAGGACATCGCCGTATCTTCCGGTTCGGCCTGCACCTCCGCGTCGCTCGAGCCGTCTTATGTACTGCGCGCCCTGGGCCGCAACGACGAGCTGGCGCACAGCTCGATCCGCTTCTCCTTCGGTCGCTTCACCACTGAAGAAGAAGTCGACTACGCCGCGCAGGAAGTCTGCAAGGCAGTGAACAAGCTGCGTGAACTGTCGCCGCTGTGGGACATGTACAAAGACGGCGTCGACATCTCCAAGATCGAGTGGGCCGCCCACTAAGCAGTCGCCAGCAAGAGCGGCTCCCTGATGAGGAAGGAATTGCACCATGGCATACAGTGAAAAGGTCATCGACCACTACGAAAACCCGCGCAACGTCGGCAAGATGGACGCCGAAGATCCGGACGTCGGTACCGGCATGGTCGGCGCCCCGGCTTGCGGTGACGTGATGCGTCTGCAGATCAAGGTCAACGAGCAAGGCATCATCGAGGATGCCAAGTTCAAGACCTACGGCTGCGGTTCGGCCATCGCCTCCAGCTCCCTGGCCACCGAGTGGATGAAGGGCAAGACCCTGGACGAAGCCGAAACCATCAAGAACACCCAGCTGGCCGAAGAACTGGCGTTGCCGCCGGTCAAGATCCACTGCTCGGTACTCGCCGAAGATGCCATCAAGGCAGCCGTTCGCGATTACAAGCAGAAGAAAGGCTTGATCTAAGTCGCCGCGAGGTAAGGAGTTCCGATGGCTATCAGCATGACAGAAGCCGCCGCCAACCACATTCGCCGCTCCCTTGATGGGCGCGGCAAGGGTGAAGGCATCCGCCTGGGCGTGCGCACCACCGGCTGCTCGGGCCTGGCCTACGTGCTGGAGTTCGTCGACGAGCTGGCCGACGAGGACCAGGTGTTCGAGAACCATGGCGTGAAGGTCATCATCGACCCGAAGAGCCTGGTGTATCTCGATGGCACCGAGCTGGATTTCGTCAAGGAAGGGTTGAACGAAGGCTTCAAGTTCAACAACCCCAACGTGCGCGGTGAGTGTGGCTGCGGCGAAAGCTTCAATGTCTGAGGCTTGACGTGGGTACTCCTTGCCATTTCGCCCTGTTCGACCTGCAGCCGGGCTTTCGCCTGGACCTCGACAAACTGGCCACCCGTTATCGTGAGCTGGCCCGCGAGGTCCATCCGGACCGCTTCGCCGACGCCTCCGAGCGTGAGCAGCGTGTCGCCCTGGAAAAGTCCGCAGCACTCAACGACGCCTACCAGACGCTGCGCAGCGCGCCGCGTCGCGCGCGTTATCTGCTGGCCGTCAGCGGTCATGAAGTGCCCCAGGAGGTCACGGTCCACGACCCCGACTTCCTGCTGCAGCAGATGCAGTGGCGCGAAGAACTCGAAGAGCTGCAGGACGAAGCCGACCTCGACGGTGTTGCCGTGTTCAAGAAGCGCCTGAAGGTCGCCCAGGACACGCTCAACGAGGATTTCGCCGCCTGCTGGGATCAAGCTGCCGAGCGCGACAGGGCCGAGCGCCTGATGCGCCGCATGCAGTTTCTCGACAAGCTCGCCCAAGAAGTGCGCCAACTCGAAGAGCGCCTAGACGATTAACCCCGGCGTTGCCCGTGATGACGCCTAAGGTATTCAGATAAGCATGGCCCTACTGCAGATCGCCGAACCCGGTCAGAGCCCCCAGCCGCACCAGCGTCGCCTGGCGGTGGGTATCGACCTGGGTACCACCAACTCTCTCGTCGCTGCGGTGCGCAGCGGTCGCAGCGAGCCCCTGCCCGACGCCCAGGGCAACGTCATCCTGCCGTCCGCAGTGCGCTATTTGCCAGGGCACAGCGATGTCGGCCAGGCGGCTCGTGATGCAGCCGCCAGCGACCCGCTGAACACCGTGCTTTCGGTCAAGCGCCTAATGGGGCGCGGTCTTGCCGACGTCAAGCAGCTGGGCGAGCAATTGCCCTACCGCTTCGTTGGCGGCGAGTCGCACATGCCGTTCATCGACACCGTCCAGGGGCCGAAGAGCCCGGTGGAGGTGTCGGCCGACATTCTCAAGGTCCTGCGTCTGCGCGCCGAGCAAACCCTCGGTGGCGAACTGGTGGGGGCGGTCATCACCGTGCCGGCCTATTTCGACGACGCCCAGCGCCAGGCCACCAAGGACGCTGCGCGTCTGGCTGGCCTGAACGTGCTGCGCCTGCTCAACGAGCCGACCGCTGCCGCGGTGGCCTATGGCCTGGACCAGAACGCCGAAGGCGTGGTGGCGATCTTCGACCTGGGGGGCGGCACTTTCGATATTTCGATCCTGCGCCTGACCGCGGGCGTCTTCGAAGTGCTGGCCACGGGGGGCGACACTGCCCTGGGCGGCGATGACTTCGACCACGCCATTGCCGGCTGGATTATCGAGCAGGCCGGTCTGTCCGCCGATCTCGACCCGGCGACCCAGCGTCAACTGCTGCAGACGGCCTGTGCCGCCAAAGAGGCTTTGACCGACGCCGATACCGTCAGCGTCGCTCATGGCGCCTGGCAGGGCGAGCTGAGCCGTGCCGCCTTCGAAGCCATGATCGAACCTCTGATCGCCCGCAGCCTCAAGGCCTGCCGCCGCGCGGTGCGCGACAGCGGTGTCGAGCTGGAAGAGGTCGGTGCGGTGGTGATGGTCGGTGGCTCGACGCGCGTGCCGCGTGTGCGTGAAGCCGTCGGCACGCTGTTCGGCCGCGCTCCGCTGACCTCGATCGATCCGGACCAGGTCGTCGCCATTGGTGCCGCGATCCAGGCCGACACCCTGGCCGGTAATCGCCGCGAGGGTGGCGAATTGTTACTTCTGGATGTCATCCCGCTGTCGTTGGGTCTTGAGACCATGGGCGGGTTGATGGAGAAGGTGATTCCACGCAATACCACGATTCCCGTGGCTCGCGCCCAGGAGTTCACCACCTACAAGGATGGCCAGTCGGCCATGATGATTCACGTCCTGCAGGGTGAGCGCGAGCTGATCAGCGACTGTCGTTCGCTGGCCCGCTTTGAGCTGCGCGGCATCCCGGCGATGGTGGCCGGTGCAGCGAAGATCCGCGTGACCTTCCAGGTCGATGCCGACGGCCTGCTCAGCGTCGCGGCCCGCGAACTGGGCTCGGGCGTGGAGTCGAGCATCCAGGTCAAGCCGTCGTACGGTCTGACCGACGGCGAGATCGCTCGTATGCTCAAGGACTCCTTCGAGCACGCAGGCTCCGACAAGCAGGCGCGCCAGTTGCGCGAGCACCAGGTCGATGCCGAGCGGTTGCTCGAAGCGGTGCAGGGCGCCCTGGATGCCGATGGCGAGCGTCTGCTCAGTGCTGACGAGCGCGAGGCCATCGCCTTCCAGATGCAAGAATTGCGTGATTTGCTCAGCGGCACCGATGGCGCTGCCATCGAGCAACAGACCAAGCGTCTGTCGCAGGTGACCGATGCCTTTGCCGCCCGTCGCCTTGATTCGACGGTCAAAGCCGCACTGGCCGGGCGCAACCTGAATGAGATCGAGGAGTAACCGATGCCCCAGGTGATTTTCCTGCCGCATGAGAAGTTCTGCCCGGATGGGCTGGTGGTCGAAGTGGAGCCAGGGACCAACATCCTGGAGCTGGCCCACGAGCACCATATCGAGATGGAAAGCGCCTGCGGTGGCGTGTGTGCCTGCACCACCTGCCACTGCATCGTGCGCGAAGGCTTCGACTCGCTCGAGGAAGCCGACGAGCTGGAAGAAGACATGCTGGACAAGGCCTGGGGCCTGGAAGCGCAGTCTCGCCTGGCGTGCCAGGTGATCGTCGGTGAGGACGACCTCACCATCGAGCTGCCTAAATATACGCTCAACCACGCTGCCGAAGCGCCGCACTGAGGTTTGCCCCATGAGCCTGAAATGGATTGATGTACTTGAGATCGCCATCCAGCTTGCGGAAAGCAAGCCGGACGTCGATCCTAAATATGTGAATTTCGTCGATCTGCACCGTTGGGTGCTGGCTTTGCCAGAGTTCAGCGACGATCCGTCACGCGGCGGTGAGAAAGTGCTCGAGGCCATCCAGGCGGCCTGGATCGAAGAAGCCGACTGAGCGTCTCTGCAGGTTAGGCAATCCCCTGGAACCCGCGTATAATTCGCGGGTTTAATTTTTCGCAACACTCAAATTCTGGAGTTTTCCATGGCTGTTCAACGTACTTTTTCCATCATCAAGCCTGACGCAGTTGCCAAGAACGTCATCGGCAAGATCACCACTCGCTTCGAAGAAGCCGGCCTGAAAATCGTCGCTTCGAAAATCAAGCAGCTGTCCAAGGCCGAAGCCGAAGGCTTCTACGCCGAGCACAGCGCTCGTGGCTTCTTCGGTGATCTGGTTGCCTTCATGACTTCCGGCCCGGTCGTTGTCCAGGTGCTGGAAGGCGAGAACGCCATCGCTCTGAACCGTGAGCTGATGGGCGCCACCAACCCTAAAGAAGCCGCTCCAGGCACCATCCGTGCCGACTTCGCCGAGTCGATCGACGCCAACGCCGTTCACGGTTCGGACTCCGAAGCCGCTGCAGCTCGCGAAATCGCTTACTTCTTCGCTGCTACCGAGGTAACCACTCGCTAAGCGAAAGCTTACGAGTGAGGGTGAATCCATGACGACATCTACTGGCAAAATCAACCTGTTGGGGCTGACCCTGCCGGAAATGGAACAGTTCTTCGACTCGATCGGGGAGAAGCGCTTCCGTGCCGGTCAGGTGATGAAATGGATTCACCATTTTGGCGTGTCCGACTTTGCGGACATGACCAACGTTGGCAAGGTCTTGCGCGAAAAGCTCGAGGCCGTTGCCGAGATTCGCCCCCCGGAAGTGGTCAGCGAGGACATTTCCGCCGACGGTACCCGTAAATGGGTAGTCCGCGTTGCCTCCGGCAGCTGCGTCGAGACCGTCTACATTCCCACCGACGACCGCGGTACCCTCTGCGTTTCGTCGCAAGCCGGCTGTGCCCTGGACTGCAGTTTCTGCTCCACCGGCAAGCAAGGCTTCAACAGCAACCTCACCGCCGCCGAAGTGATTGGCCAGGTGTGGCTTGCCAACAAATCTTTCGGGACCGTCCCCGCCAAGATCGACCGCGCTATCACCAACGTGGTCATGATGGGCATGGGCGAGCCCTTGCTGAACTTCGACAATGTCATCGCCGCGATGAAGATCATGATGGACGATCTGGGCTATGGCATTTCCAAGCGTCGCGTCACCCTGTCCACCTCGGGTGTCGTGCCGATGATCAACGAGCTGGCCAAGCACATCGACGTGTCGCTGGCGTTGTCGCTGCATGCGCCCAACGACGCGCTGCGCAACCAGTTGGTCCCGATCAACAAGAAGTACCCGCTCAAGATGCTGCTCGAGTCCTGCATGGGCTACATGTCCACGCTCGGCGGCAAGCGGGTGCTTACCATCGAGTACACCTTGCTCAAGGACGTCAACGATCAGCCTGAGCATGCCGCGCAGATGATCGAATTGCTGCGTGACGTGCCGTGCAAGATCAACCTGATTCCGTTCAACCCGTTCCCGCACTCCGGTTACGAGCGCCCCAGCAACAATGCGATCCGTCGCTTCCAGGATCTGCTGCACCACGGCGGCTTCAACGTCACCACCCGCACCACCCGCGGCGAAGATATCGACGCGGCCTGCGGCCAGTTGGTGGGGCAGGTAATGGACCGCACCCGCCGCAGCGAACGCTACATCGCCGTGCGCCAGATCAACGCCGATGGCAGCGAGCTGCAAGACAGCGCTGCGCGCCACTGACGGACTCCGCCGATGACCCTGCGCGCCGCGCTGTCGATCCTGTCGCTTTTGCTGCTGGCCGGCTGCGTGTCCGGCGGTGCAGGTGATCCGCTTTCCAGCCGACAGGGCAGGGCGGAGGCAGGGCGTGCCTACGTGCAGTTGGGCCTGGGGTATTTGCAACAAGGCATGACTGAGCAAGCCAAGGCCCCGCTGGCAAGGGCGCTTGCGTTGAACAGCCGTGATGCCGATGCACACGCCGCCCTGGCCCTGGTCTTTCAGGCCCAGGGCGAGCCCGATCTGGCCGATGGCCATTTCCGCGAAGCCTTGTCGCAACGCCCGGATGACACGCGGATTCGCAACAACTACGGCAGTTTCCTATATGCTCAAGGGCATTTTCGCCTGGCAGAGCAGATGTTTCGCCAAGCCGCCGCCGATACCCTGTATCCTGAGCGCTCCCGGGTGTACGAGAACCTTGGCCTGACCGCACTCAAGCAGGGGCGCCGCGAGCAGGCGCACGAATACCTGGACAAGGCCCTGCGGCTCAATCAACGGCAACCACGAGCGCTGCTGGAAATGGCTGAGTTGTCCTACGAAAACAGGCATTATGTGCCGGCCCGGGACTACTACGAACGTTTCAGCCAGCAAGGCGATCATGACGCCCGCAGTCTGTTGTTGGGCAGCCGCCTCGCCCGAGTCTTCGAAGAGCACGGCACCGCGGCCGAGCTGGGCAAGAAATTACAACGACTTTATCCCGGTACGCCGGAATATCAGCAATACCTGTCGGAGCAACGATGAAAGCCGCGCACCCCGAAGCAGCAGCAGCGATTCAGCAGAATCCCGGTGATGTCTTGCGCCAGGCCCGCGAGAACCGGAACTGGTCGCAGGCCGAGGTCGCCCGTAAGCTGAATCTCACGGTCACTTCGCTGAACAACCTGGAAACCGGCGCCTTCGACAAGCTTCCCGGACACACGTTCGCGCGCGGCTATATCCGCGCCTACGCCAAGCTCATGGACATGGACCAAGCGCCGCTCGTCGAGGCTTTCGACCAGATCACCGGGACTCACGCCAAGGGCAGCGAAGTGCACGCCCTTGGTCGTATCGAGGAGCCGGTGCGCCTTTCGCACAACATCCTGCGTGTCGTCAGCCTGTTGCTGCTGGTGGCTGTGGTCGGTGGCGGCTTCTTCTGGTGGCAGGACCAGAGCAGCCTGCGTGGCAAGGACCTGGCCAAGATCGCCCTGGAGCATGTCGAGGTCGAAAGCGCCGACGGTACCACCCAGATCCACCCGCTCGACGAGCCGGAAGACCAGGCCGTGACTGCTGGCCAGCAGCCTGAAAGCGCGCCCCTGCCGCTTGAGCAGGCTCCGACCGAACCCGCCGCCGAGGCGCCTGTGGAGAGCGCCCCGGCCACCTCGGCATCAGCCGCCGCTCCAGCCGCTCCGGTTGCCCAGGCTCCTGCCCAGACCCACACGCCGGCCACCACGCCCGCACCGACCGCGCCTGCCACCCACGCCGCACCGACCGCTCCAGCTGCTGCCGAGCCTGCCGTGGTTGCTGCTGGCGATGGCAAGGTCGCCATTCAATTCACCGCCGATTGCTGGACCCAGGTCACCGATGGCAACGGCAAGGTGCTGTTCAGCGCGATCAAGCGCAAGGGTGACAGCCTGGAACTGACCGGCAAGCCGCCGTTCGCGGTCCGCCTGGGCTTTGCCCGCGGCGCTCAGGTCAGCTACAACGGTCAGGCCGTCGATGTCGCCCCGTTCACCAGTGGCGAGACCGCTCGCCTGAAGTTGGGACAGTAAGTCATGCACGGCGAATCTCCGATCAAACGTCGCGAATCCCGCAAAATCTGGGTTGGCAATGTGCCGGTGGGTGGTGATGCACCCATCGCGGTACAGAGCATGACCAACACCGACACCAATGATGTCGCCGCCACCGTAGGGCAGATCCAGCGCCTGGTCGATGCCGGTGTCGACATCGTCCGCGTCTCTGTGCCAGACATGGACGCGGCCGAAGCCTTCGGCAAGATCAAGCAACTGGTCAGCGTGCCATTGGTCGCCGACATCCATTTCGACTACAAGATCGCCCTGCGCGTCGCCGAGCTTGGTGTTGACTGCCTGCGCATCAACCCGGGCAACATCGGCCGTGAAGACCGCGTACGCGCGGTGGTCGATGCCGCTCGCGACCGTGGCATCCCGATTCGCATCGGCGTCAACGCAGGTTCGCTGGAAAAGGACCTGCAGAAGAAATACGGTGAACCGACCCCGGCTGCGCTGGTCGAGTCGGCGCTGCGCCATGTCGAGCACCTTGACCGCCTCGACTTCCAGGATTTCAAGGTCAGCGTCAAGGCCTCCGACGTGTTCATGGCCGTCGAAGCCTACCGCCTGCTGGCCAGGCAGATCGTGCAGCCGCTGCACCTGGGCATCACCGAAGCCGGTGGTCTGCGCTCGGGGACGGTGAAATCCGCCGTCGGCCTCGGTATGCTGCTCGCCGAAGGCATTGGCGATACCATTCGCATCTCGCTTGCTGCCGATCCGGTCGAGGAAGTGAAGGTCGGCTACGACATCCTCAAGTCGCTGCACCTGCGCTCGCGTGGCATCAACTTCATCGCCTGCCCGAGCTGTTCGCGGCAGAATTTCGATGTGGTCAAGACCATGAACGAGCTTGAAGGGCGCCTGGAAGACCTGCTGGTGCCGCTGGACGTCGCGGTGATCGGCTGCGTGGTCAACGGCCCGGGCGAAGCCAAGGAATCCCACGTCGGCCTGACCGGTGGCACCCCCAACCTGGTGTACATCGATGGCAAGCCGGCGCAGAAGCTGACCAATGACAACCTGGTCGATGAGCTGGAAAAGCTCATCCGCCAGAAAGCGGCCGAGAAGGTCGAGGCCGACGCGGCGCTTATCGCCCGCGGCTGATAGACAGATTCGTAAGGACTTTTCGTGAGCAAATCGCTGCAAGCCATCCGTGGCATGAACGACATCCTGCCCGAGCAGTCGCCCCTGTGGCGCTACTTCGAAGGCACCGTGGCCGGCCTGCTGGACGGCTACGGCTACAGCCAGATCCGCACGCCGATCGTCGAGTTCACCGAGCTGTTCAAGCGCTCGATCGGTGAAGTCACCGATATCGTCGAAAAAGAGATGTATACCTTCCAGGACAACAAGGACTCGCTGACCTTGCGTCCCGAAGGCACTGCCGCCTGTGTGCGTGCTGTGCTCGAGCACGGCATCATCGGCAACGGCCAGGTCCAGAAACTCTGGTATGTCGGCCCGATGTTCCGCCACGAGCGCCCGCAACTGGGGCGCTATCGCCAGTTCCACCAGATCGGCGTAGAGGTATTCAACCTGGCCGGTCCGGATATCGACGCCGAACTGATCATGCTCACCTGGCGCCTCTGGGCGCGCCTGGGTATCCAGGACGCGGTCACGCTCGAGCTCAACAGCCTGGGCACCAGCGAAGCCCGTGCGCGTTATCGCGACGCGCTGGTCGAGTTCCTCAGCGAACGTATCGATCAGCTGGACGACGACAGCAAGCGTCGTTTGCAGAGCAACCCGCTGCGCATCCTCGACAGCAAGAACGAAGGCACCCAGGCCGCCCTGGTGGGCGCTCCGAAGCTCGAAGAGTACCTGGACGAAGAGTCCCGCGTGCACTTCGAGGGCGTGAAGGCCCGCCTGGACGCTGCCGGAATCCCGTTCGTGATCAACACCAAGCTGGTGCGTGGCCTGGACTACTACAGCAAGACCGTGTTCGAGTGGGTGACCGACAAGCTCGGTGCCCAGGGCACTGTCTGCGCTGGTGGCCGCTACGATGGCCTGGTCGAGCAGATGGGCGGCAAGCCGACGGCTGGCGTGGGCTTCGCCATGGGTATCGAGCGCCTGCTGTTGCTGATCGAGACGCTGGGCAAGGTGCCCGAGTCGATCAGCCGCACGCTGGATGTCTATCTGTGCGCCTTCGGCGAGCAGGCGGAGCTGGCGGGCCTGAAGATCAGCGAGCAACTGCGCGATCGCTTGCCGGGCCTGCGCCTGGCGGTCAACGCCGGTGGTGGCAACTTCAAGAACCAGTTCAAGAAGGCCGACAAGAGCGGGGCGCTGTTCGCCCTGATACTGGGGGACGACGAGCTGGCGCAACAAGTGGTAGGTTTCAAGCCCCTGCGTGGCCAGGGCGAACAACAGAACATTGCCTGGGATGCTCTGGCCGAGCACCTGCAAGCTGCTCTCGCGCAGGCGTGAAGCGGTCAAACAGCCGAATTGCTGAAAAGGAGTATTGGGGTGTCGAGTACCGATGATGATGGCCTGGCCGCAGCCAAGGACTGGTGGAACCGCAACGGCAAGCCGCTGCTGACCGGTGCCCTGCTCGCCGCCGCGGTGGTGATGGGCTGGCAGGCCTGGCACAAGTACCAGAGCAACCAGTCGCAAGGCGCTTCGGCGCTGTACCAGGCGTTGCTGGAAACTACCCTGACGCCTGACGGCAAGCCGGATGCGACCAAGGTCGCCGAATTGTCCGGCAAGCTCAAGAGCGAATTTGGCGGTTCGGCCTATGCCCAGTACGGCAGCCTGTTCGTGGCCAAGGTCGCGGTCGACAGCGGCAAGCTGGACGATGCCGCCGCCGAGCTCAAGAGCGTGATGGACAAGCCGGCCGATGCCACCCTCGGCGAGATCGCGCGCCAGCGTCTGGCCCGCGTGCTCGCTGCCCAGGACAAGGCCGAGGAGGCCCTCAAGCTGCTCGACGGTGATGCCGACAAGGCGTTCCTGGCCAGCCGCGAGGAGCTCAAGGGTGACTTGCTGGTCCAGTTGGGCCGTGCCGACGATGCCCACGGTGCGTATGAAAAAGCCAAGGCCGCGCTGTCCGACGACGCCGCGATCGGTGGCCTGCAACTGAAGCTGGATGACCTGGCCAAAGGGGACGCGTGAAGTGACCGGTTGGAAACAAGCAGCAGTGCTCGCCCTGGCCGTGCTGGCCGCGGGTTGCAGCAGCAACAGCAAGAAGGAACTGCCCCCGGCCGAACTGACCAAGTTCACCGAAGAGGTGGTGCTCAAGAAACAGTGGAGCCGTTCGATCGGTGACGGCCAGGGTGACAAGTACAACACCCTGGTGCCGGCCATCGAGAACGACCGCATCTACGCCGCCGACGTCAACGGCAAGGTCTTCGCCCTGAACCGCAGCAACGGTGACGTGGTGTGGAAAAAGGACCTGGAGGTGCCGGTTTCCGGCGCTGTCGGCGTGGGTTACGGCCTGTTGATGATGGGCACCCTCAAGGGTGAAGTCATCGCCCTGGACTCCAGCACCGGTGAAGAGCGCTGGCGCTCGCGCGTCACCAGCGAAGTGCTGGCTCCGCCGGCGACCAACGGTGATGTGGTGGTGGTGCAGACCCAGGACGACCGTCTGATCGGCCTGGACTTCAGCACCGGTGATCGCCGCTGGATCTACGAGAGCTCGCCTGCGGTACTCACTCTTCGTGGTACCGGCGCGCCGATCGTCACCAACCGCCTGGCGGTGGCTGGCCTGTCCACCGGCAAGGTGATTGCGGTCGACACGCAGAACGGCGTACCGGTGTGGGAGGCCCGCGTGGCCGTGCCGCAAGGCCGTTCCGAGCTGGACCGCGTGGTGGACATCGACGGTGGCTTGCTGCTGTCCGGTGGTACCCTGTACGTCACCAGCTACCAGGGTCGCGTCGCGGGCCTGGATCTGGAAAGCGGCCGTGTACTGTGGCAGCGCGATGCCTCCAGCTACGTCGGTGTCGCCCAGGGCTTTGGCAACGTCTACGTGAGCGAGGCTTCGGGCACCGTCGAGAGCGTCGATGAGCGTTCGTCTTCGGCGCTGTGGACCAACGACTCCATGGCCCGTCGCCAACTGTCGGCACCGGAAGTGTTCTCCAGCTATGTCGCGGTGGGTGACTTCGAGGGTTACCTGCACCTGCTCAGCCAGGTCGATGGTCGCTTCGTCGGCCGTGAGCGTATCGACAGCGATGGCCTGCGCGCCCGTCCCCTGGTGGTCGGCGACACCATCTATGTCTATGGCAACAGCGGCAAGCTCGAGGCACTGACCATCCGCTGAAGCTATGCTTGAGACCGTCATCGGTTTCAGGCTGCGGCGCAGGAAGCGCCGCCCGAACTCCGGCCGCTGCCTTGCAGCGGCCTTTGCATTTTCAAGAATTCACGAATGGAGAGCCGCATGGTTCCCGTAATCGCCCTGGTGGGACGGCCGAACGTCGGCAAATCCACCATGTTCAACCGCCTGACCAAGACCCGCGATGCCATCGTCGGCGACCTGTCGGGCCTGACCCGTGACCGCCAGTACGGCGATGCCAGTTGGCAGGGTCGTTCGTTCATCCTCATCGACACCGGCGGTATCACCGGTGACGAAGTGGGCATGGACGAGAAGATGGCCGAGCAGTCACTGATGGCCATCGAAGAAGCGGACTATGTGCTGTTCCTGGTCGATGCCCGCGCCGGCATGACCGCCGCTGACCAGATGATCGCCGAGCACCTGCGCAAGCGGAACAAAGAGGCGATCCTGGTCGCCAACAAGATCGACAACATCGATGCCGATGTCGCCCGCGCCGAGTTCTCGCCGCTGGGTATGGGCAACGCCATTCCGGTCGCTGGCTCGCAAGGCCGTGGTATCAATGCGCTGATGGAAGCCGTGCTTGGCCACATCCCGCGCGACCAGGTCGAGGAAGCGCTGGATGCCGAGGTCGCCGAAGGCGAGGAAGCGGTGCGTATCCCCGGCCCGAGCGAGAAGGATGGCATCAAGATCGCCATCATTGGTCGCCCCAACGTCGGCAAGTCCACGCTGGTCAACCGCATGCTCGGTGAAGAGCGCGTGGTGGTCTACGATCAGCCGGGCACCACCCGTGACAGTATCTACATCCCGTTCGAGCGTGATGGCGAGAAGTACACCTTCATCGACACTGCCGGGGTGCGCAAACGCGGCAAGATCCACGAGGAAGTCGAGAAGTTCTCGGTGGTCAAGACGCTGCAGGCGATCAAGGACGCCAACGTGGTGATCTTCGTCATGGACGCGCGCGAGGGTGTGGTCGACCATGACCTGAACCTGCTGGGCTTCGCCCTGGACGCCGGCCGTGCCATCGTCATTGCCCTGAACAAGTGGGACGGCATGGAGCCGGGCGAGCGCGACTACGTGAAGACCGAGCTGGAGCGCCGGCTGTTCTTCGTCGACTTTGCCGATATCCACTTCATCTCCGCCCTGCACGGTACTGGCGTTGGCCACCTGTACAAATCGGTGCAGGCCGCGTTCAAGTCGGCGGTTACCCGCTGGCCGACCAGCCGCCTGACCCAGATCCTCGAAGATGCGATCAGCGAGCACCAGCCGCCGCTGGTCAATGGTCGTCGGATCAAGCTGCGCTATGCCCACCTCGGTGGCGCCAACCCGCCGCTGATCGTGATTCACGGTAACCAGACCGACAAGATCCCGCGTTCCTATTCGCGCTACCTGGAAAACACCTACCGCCGTGTGCTGAAGCTGGTCGGTACGCCGATCCGCATCGAGTACAAGGGCGGCGAGAACCCGTACGAGGGCAACAAGAACACCCTCACCGATCGCCAGGTCAACAAGAAGCGTCGCTTGATGTCGCACCACAAGAAGGCTGAGAAGAAGCGCAAAGACAAGCGCTGATTCTCGCGTCTGCTTCTTCGCGGGCAAGCCCGCTCCCACTGGGTAAGGCACAGGCATGAGATCTGTGAACGACCTGTGGAGCGGGCTTGCCCACGAATGAGCCTTTAAATGTTTCAACCTTTTTCCTGCCTGCCCGATCCGCTATGCTCGGACTCCACCCCGTGCCGGACCACCCCGCAGGAAAGAGGGCTCCATGATCCGCAGCAAACTGCCGAACGTCGGCACGACCATCTTCACCACCATGTCCCAGCTCGCCGCGCAAACCGGCGCGCTCAACCTGTCCCAGGGTTTCCCCGATTTCAATGGCCCGCAGCCGCTGCTCGATGCGGTCGGCCGACACGTGGCCGCTGGCAACAACCAGTACGCGCCGATGACCGGGTTGCCGGTGTTGCGGCAGCAGGTCGCGGCGAAGATCGCCCGGCTTTATGGCGCCCAGGTGGACGCCGATCAGGAAGTGACCATCACGCCTGGCGCCACCGAGGCGATCTTCTGTGCGATCCAGGCGGTGATCCAGGCTGGCGGCGAGGTGATCGTCTTCGACCCGTCGTACGACAGCTACGAGCCGTCGGTAGAGCTGGCCGGTGGTCGCTGCGTGCATGTGCAGCTAAGTGATGGCGATTTTCGCATCGACTGGCAGAAGTTCAGCGATGCCCTGACCCCGCGCACGCGCATGGTCATCCTCAACTCGCCGCACAACCCCAGCGGCGCCCTGATCACCCGTGAAGACCTCGACCAGCTTGCCGCCTTGATTGCCGAGCGCGACATCTACCTGGTGAGCGACGAGGTCTACGAGCACCTGGTCTACGACGGCGTACGCCATGCCAGCGTGCTGGCTCACCCGCAGCTGTATGCGAGGGCCTTCGTGGTCAGCTCGTTCGGCAAGACCTACCACGTCACCGGCTGGAAGACCGGCTATGTGATTGCACCGCCTGCGCTGAGCGCTGAGCTGCGCAAGGTCCACCAGTACGTCAACTTCTGCGGCGTGACGCCGCTGCAATGGGCGCTGGCCGACTTCATGGCCGAACACCCGGAGCATATCGACGAACTGCCAGGCTTCTACCAGGCCAAGCGCGACCTGTTCTGCGACCTGCTGCAAACATCGCGATTTGCCTTCACCCGCACCGCGGGCACCTATTTCCAGTTGGTGGATTACTCGGCCATCCGTCCCGACCTCAATGATGTGGAGATGGCCTTGTGGCTGACCCGCGAACACGGCGTGGCGACCATCCCGGTGTCGGTGTTCTACCAGCGCCCCATCCCCGAGCAACGCCTGGTGCGCCTGTGCTTTGCCAAACGTGAGGAGACGCTGCGTCAGGCGGCGGAAAAACTATGCGCGATCTGAGTCAACTGCCGAACCTGAAGCTCGCCCTGGTGCAGACCACCCTGGCCTGGCATGACCGCGAGGGCAACCATGCGCACTTCGAGGTGTTGCTGGAACAGGCCCGTGGCGCTGACCTGGTGATCCTGCCGGAGATGTTCACCACTGGCTTCTCGATGGAGTCCGAACGCCTTGCCGAGCCCGAGCATGGTCCGACCTACAAGTGGCTCAAGGCACAGGCAAAGAAGATCGATGCGGTGATCACCGGCAGTGTGATCATCCAGGCCGCCGACGGCAGCCATCGCAATCGCCTGCTGTGGGCGCGACCGGACGGCGAGGTGCTGCATTACGACAAGCGCCACCTGTTCCGCATGGCGGGTGAGCACAAGCACTACACGCCTGGCGAGCGCCAGGTGCAGTTCGAGCTCAAGGGCTGGCGAGTTCGCCCGCTGATTTGCTACGACCTGCGCTTCCCGGTGTGGAGCCGCGACGCCCAGGACACCGACCTGCTGCTGTACACGGCGAACTGGCCGGCCGCGCGGCGCCAGCACTGGAACCGGCTGCTGCCGGCGCGGGGGATCGAGAACCTGTGCTACGTGGCTGCGGTGAATCGAGTGGGGACCGACGGCAAAGGCTTTGCCTATTCGGGTGACAGCCAGGTGCTGGACTTCCAGGGCGAGAGCCTGCTGAGTGCGGGGGAGGCCGACGGGGTGTTCAGCGCGGTGTTGAGCGCCGCTGACCTGGCGGCGTATCGGGCCAAGTTCCCGGCGAACCTGGATGCCGACACCTTCGAGCTGCATTGAAACTGCAGTGCTCTTTTCGCGGGCAAGCCCGCTCCCACAGGTAAAGCGTTACTCAATGCTTTACCTGTGGGAGCGGGCTTGCCCGCGAAAAGACCGATACATCAGGCGCTGGTCAGTACACATCCCGCCGATAGCGCCCATCCTCGATCAGCCGCTCGACGAGCTCTTCACCCAGAAGCCCCTTCAGCGCTGCATCCACGCCGCCTGCCATCCCCTGCAGGCTGCCGCAGACATACACACAGGCACCCTCGTCGATCCAGTTGCGCAGCTCTTCGCCTTGCTGCAACAGCACATCCTGCACATACACCTTTTCCGCCTGGTCTCGCGAGAACGCCAGGTCCAATCGTGCCAGATCGCCGCTGTCCAGCCAGCCTTGCAGCTCGCGGCCGCAGAGCAGATCGTGGGCGCGGTTGCGTTCGCCGAACAGCAGCCAGTTGCGCTGCTCACCACTCGCGATCCGGGCCTTGAGCAGGCTGCGCAGGCCTGCCAGGCCAGTCCCGTTGCCGATCAGCACCATCGGTACCGAGGCGGCCGGCAGGTGGAAGCTGCTGTTGCGGCGCAGACGCAGACTGGCATGGCCGTCCATGGGCAGGTATTCGGTCAGCCAGCCGGAGCCCAGCCCGAGGCTGCCATCGGCATGACGCTCCTGGCGCACGATCAGTTCCAGCACGCCGTCGCTGGCGATCGAGGCGATGGAGTATTCGCGGGCACCGAGTGGAATCAGTGAATCGACCAGGGCCTGGGCGTGCAGGCCGACCAGATGCTCGCGGCTGGTTGGCAACTGGCGGCTGGCCAGCGCCTGGCCAAGCGGTTCGACAAGACCGTCAAGTTGCACCGACAGATTCGCATCGAGCCCCAACCCTTGCAGGAAGGCATCGATCCGCGCCTGGCTGTGGCGGGGCAGCACCTCGACCAGGTCGCCAGCGTCCCAGACGCTTGGGTGTTCGGCACTCAGGCCCAGCAAGTACACCGGTGCGCCCTGGCTCCCGGGGTTGAGGCGCTCGCGTCGTACCAGGCGCCAGTTGCCGTAGCTGGGCGGTTGCCAGGCGGCGAGCGGACGTGCGCCGGTCAGTTGCCCCAGGGCCTGCTGCCATTGTTGCAGGGCGTTCTGGTCGGCACTGTCGACTTCGATCGGGCTGAACGCGGTGGTCGCGCCACGCTCGGCCAGCCAGGCCTGCAAACGCCGGGCGAAACCGCAGAAATGCGGATACTGCCGATCGCCCAGGGCGAGCAGGGCGTAGTTCAGGTGTTGCAGGGCCCAGGGCTGGCCCAGCACCTTGCGCTCGAAGCCGCGGGCGCTGTCAGGCGCCTCGCCGTCACCGAAGGTGCTGACCACGAACAGCGCGCGACGGGCCTGGCGCAGCTCGTCCTCGCCCAGCTCGGCGAGCGAGCGCACCTGTACCGGCAAGCCCGCCGCCTGCAACTGCCCTGCGCTCTGCCAGGCCAGTTGCTCGGCCAGGCCACTCTGGCTGGCGAAGCCGATCAGCCAGCTGTCGCCGTTGGCGTTGGCGGTGTCGACCGAGCCTCGGGCGGCACGGACCTGGCGCTTCTTGCGGCGGCGATCGAGATACAGCAGCCAGCCGGTGACGAAGAACAGCGGCATGGTCAGGCTGGCGATGGTGAGGATGATCCTGCCCGGCAAACCGAAATAGCTGCCCACGTGCAGGGCGTAGACGCTCTGTAGCAGTTGGGCTTTGAACGACTTGTCGGTGTAGCGCTCGTGACGTTTGATCTGGCCGGTGGCGGGGTCAAGCGTCACGGTGTTGAAGGCGCGCTCGTGGGCCGAGTCATCGAGCAGGTAGAACAGCGTCGCCGGTTGCCCGCCGCCAGGTGGCAGGCGCAGGTTATAGCTGGCAAGGCGTGGGCCTGCGGCATCCTTCAGATTGCTCCAGATGGCGTCGTAGTCGACCACCAGCGGCGCTGCCTTGGCATCCGCTGCTTGTGGCCCGGGCCGGCCGCGACCTGCGCCGCGCTGATGCTGCTCGCCGGCTGCGGGTTTGTCGGCGAGCAGTTTGTTCAGGCCCTCGCGGTACCAGTCGTAGGACCAGAACAGGCCAGTCAGGGCAAACAGCAGGTAGAACAGCAGGCACCAGGTCCCTGCAACGGCGTGCAGGTCCCAGTTGAAGGCGCGGCCTTTCTTGGCCCAGTCGAAGCTCAGCCAGACCCGCCAGTTCAAGGCCCGGCGCGGCCAGCGCAGGTACAGGCCGGAGAGGCAGAAGAAGATCAGCATCAGGGTGCAGGCACCGGTGATCTGCCGGCCGGTATCGCCCATGGCCAGGAAGCGGTGCAACTGCAGCATGAGGTTGAAGAAGCCCAGGCCCGTCACTTCACCCTTGAGCTCGCCAGTGTAAGGATCGGCATAACGCAGCTCACCGCGGCGTTCGCCGGGCGGCGGGGTGAAGAAGAGGCGTGCGGCAGTGTCGGCGTGGGTATCGACCCAGAGCATCGCCACCTTGTCACCCTGGGCCAGTTCCGCACGGCGCACCAGTTCCGGCAGCGGCAGCACACCCTCCTGGCGCACCTCGACCTTGAGCACATCGGCGTTGAACAGGCGCAGCAGTTCTTCCTGGAACGACCAGATCGCACCGGTGATGCCCATCAGCGCCAGCACCAGGCCGGCGGTGATGCCAAAGAACCAGTGCAATTGGAACAGCGACTTCTTCAGCACATCGATCACCTTGTGTTGCTGCCACAGACCGCGCGGCGTGCATTATGCCTTGATACGTAAAAGCCCCGCTCACAGGAATGATCGGGGCGGGGGGCGTTCTGTCTAGTGCTCGACTGCACCGGCCTCTTCGCGGGCAAGCCCGCTCCCACAGGTGTTCCACAGGTTTGAGGATTGTGGTGTCCCTGCGGGAGCGGGCTTGCCCGCGAAGAGGCCGGTGCAGACTAGCCCAGTCCCATCATCAGAAGTGGACGCTGGTGGTCAGCAGCGCCGTACGCCCGGCCGCCTGGTTGGCGAAGTGGGTGGAGAAGGCCTTGTCGTAGTACACCTCGTTGGTCAGGTTCTGCACGTTCAGTTGCAGATCGACGTTCTTGGTCAGCTTGTATGCTGCCATGGCGTCGTAGCGCACGTAGCTGTCGACCATGGTGGTGTTGGCCACGCTGCCATACACGTCATCCACATAGAAGGCGCCGCCGCCAACGGTCAGCTTCGGTGTGATGGCGTAGGTGGTCCAGAGGCTGGCGCTGTTGTTCGGCGTATTCGGCAGCTGGTTGCCGTCGTTGGCCTTGCCCAGCGGGCCACCGTCGATCTGGCGTGCCTGCATGTAGGTGTAGCCGGCGAACACCTGCCACTTGTCGGTGAGCTTGCCGCTGGCCGACAGCTCGATGCCCTGCACGCGAGTTTCGCCGACGTTCTCGTAGGTGGTGGTGTTCACCTGGACGCGGGCGTTTTCCTTTTCGGTGCGGAACAGCGCAGCGGCCAGGGACAGGCGCTGGTCAAGCAGGTCCCACTTGGTACCGATCTCGTAGTTGGTGGTTTCTTCAGGTTCCAGGTCGCTGGACAGCAGGTTGCCCGAGCGGTCCGGGGTGCCCGGCAGCGGGTTGCCTTCCTGGCCTTCGCCGAGCATCGCGCCCGGTGGCGTGGCGGAGGTGGCGTAGGACACGTAGATGCTGCCGTTGTCCGCCGGTTTCCACACCAGGCCCAACTGGCCGGTGATGAACTCGCTCTTGTCGCGGCCCTTGGCAGTGGTGGCGCCGGCTGCGGTGTAGGTCTTGTAGTCGGTATCGAAGTGGTCGTAGCGCAGGCCCATGTTCAGCAGCCACTGCGGGGTCAGTTCGAGGGTGTCGAAGACGTACAGCGCGCGGGTCTTGCTGTTGGTGGTGGTGCCGGCGTAGTTGCGCGAGATCGCGCCGTTCCACGGGTCGTCCGGGTTGGGGTTGCTCAGCGAGGTGCAGTTGTAACCGCTGGAGACGATCATGCCCGGGGTGCAGTTGGTGCTGGCGTTGCCGGGCGAGGCTGGCGTGGTGTCGGTGTTGACGTTGTAGGAGGACCGTTCGCTTTCTTCGCGGCTCAGCTCGATGCCGGTGGAGAAGCTGTTCTTCAGGCCGCCCAGGTAGAACTCGCCGAACAGGTCGGTCTGGTTGGTGGTAGTGGCGGTATTGCCTACGCGGGTATTGGCGCGGCGCCAGACACTGCCGTTGTTGACGTTGCCCTTGCTGTCGTCCGGCTGGGTGAGGATGTAGTCCTGCATGCTGTTGCCGTGGCGCAGGGTGTTCTTGATGGTCAGCGAGTCCGACAGGTCGTGTTCGACGGCGATGGTGGCGATGTCTACCCGCGACTTGCGGAAGTCGCGGCCGGTCAGGCCGTAGAAGTTGTCGTGGTCGCCACCTGCGTAAGGCTTGCTCGGGTTGGCCGAGGTACGGGCGGCGGTGCCGCCGGCCGGTACGGTGTAGGGGATGCCCGAATCCGGCAGGTCGTCGCTTTCCAGGTGGTAGTAGTCGAGGTTGACGCGGGTCGGGGTGCCCAGGCCGAAGGCCAGCGACGGGGCGATGCCCCAGCGGTCGTAATTGACCTTGTCGCGCCCGGCGACGTTGCTCTCGTGGGTCATCAGGTTGAGGCGCCCGGCCACGCTGTCGCTGAACTGATAGTTGCCATCGAAGGTGTAGCGCTGGGTCTGGTCACTGCCCCAGGTCCAGGCGCCGTCGAGCGAGTTGCCCAGGTGGGCGCGCTTGCTCACCAGGTTGATGGTGCCGCCTGCCGCGCCGCGCCCGCCAATCGCAGAGTTCGGGCCCTTGGCCACTTCCACCGATTCGATGGCGAAGATCTCGCGTGTCTGTGCACCCGTGTCGCGCACGCCGTCCAGGTAGGTATCGCCCTGGGCGTCGAAGCCGCGGATGAAGGGGCGGTCGCCTTGCGGGTTGCCGCCTTCGCCGGCACCGAAGGTGATACCTGGTACGGTACGCAGTGCATCCTGCAGGCTCAGGGCGTTGGTGTCCTTGATCACCTGCTGCGGGATCACCGTGACCGAGCGCGGGGTGTCCACCAGCGGCGCAGTGTATTTCTGCGAGGAGGCTTTCTCGACCTTGTACTCGGTGCTCGCCTGTTCGGCCTTGCCGTTGACGCTGGTGGCGTCGAGCGTCACGGGCTGGGCTGCGGGGTCGGCGGCATAGGCCGAGGTCGCGCTGATGGCGACGCCGATGGCGCAGGTGAGCAGGCGTGGAGAGCTGACAGCGGATGGTACGTGGCGCATGTTGTTTTTGACCTTCCCCAAGGTGTGAAGGCCGCGGATGTTAATGTAAGCAATTGTAAGTAACAATTGAGACTCGTTACCATTCGCAAGAAACTTACAATCTTTACATTTTGCCCTTACGGTTTTTCCGGGTTCATGCGTCTGCGCCCGCCATCTGTATCAAAGAGATTGCCCAAACGGCACTTGCCTGTCGCAAAAGGGAATCAATATCATTGGGGCCTTTGCCCTCTGCCAGGTAACCCGCGCATGCTTCTGCACATCCCCGGCCTGTTCGACGCCGACGAGATTTCCCGCATCCGCCTGGCGCTGGAGCAGGCCGACTGGGCCGATGGCAAGGTCACTGCCGGCTACCAGTCGGCCAAGGCCAAGCACAACCTGCAACTGCCCGAAGGCCACGCCCTGGCCAAGGAGATCGGCAGCGCGCTGATCGACCGGCTATGGCGCAATCCGCTGTTCATGTCGGCGGCGTTGCCGCACAAGGTGTTCCCGCCGCTGGTCAATTGCTACCGCGAGGGTGGCAACTTCGGCTTCCACATCGACAATGCATTGCGCCAGCCCAAGGGCAGCCCCGAGCGGGTGCGCACCGACCTTTCGTCCACGCTGTTTCTCAGTGAGCCGGACAGCTACGACGGCGGCGAACTGGTGATCCAGGACACCTACGGTGTGCAGCAGGTCAAGCTGGCGGCAGGCGACATGGTGCTGTATCCGGGCACCAGCCTGCACAAGGTCAACCCGGTGACCCGTGGCGAGCGTTACGCGGCGTTCTTCTGGACCCAGAGCCTGGTGCGCGACGATGGCCAGCGCACGCTGCTGTTCGAGATGGACAACGCCATACGCCAGCTCGGTGCCGATGTGCCCGATCATCCGTCGCTGCTGCAACTGACCGGCACCTACCACAACCTGTTGCGTCGCTGGGCGGAGGTTTGAGCATGTCGTATCAGTTGCGGCGCGAGGATGTGATCGATGTCGCCGAGCTAAAGGCCATGCTCGAGCACAGCCCTGGCAAGGCCGCCCAGGCGATTCTTGCCGCAGCGGGGCAAGGTGTGGTCGAGGCGCAGGCATTGCTTGGGCAGATCCTGCTCGACGGGCACGGTATCGAACAGGATGAACGCTTGGCGCGGCATTGGTTCGCCATTGCCGCGCAGGCTGGCAATGCCATGGCCTTCAACATGCTGGGGCGTTGCCTGGAGCACGGCTGGGGTGGGGAGATCGACCTGACCCAGGCGGCCATCCATTACGCACAGGCCGCCGATGCCGACTCCGAGTGGGGCCTCTACAATCTGGGCAACCTGTTGGCTACCGGACGTGGAGTGCCGGTGAACCAGGCGCAGGCGCTGTTCTGCTACGAGAAGGCGGCGCACATGGGGCATGCCAAGTCGATGAACCTGTACGGACGTTATCTGGAGCAGGGCATCGCCACGACCGCGAGCCCGGTGCGGGCGGTGCGCTGGTATCGGCGTTCGGCCGAGGCGGGGGATTTTCGCGGAATGTTCAGTTTGGCGCTGGTGCTGGTGGAGCGAGGTGAGGTCGCCGAGGCTGCGCCATGGTTCGAGCGGGCGCGAGGGGAGGGCAACCTGAGCTTTCTGCGCAGTGCATTGGTGACGTTACAGAACGCAGGGCCGGTGCTGATGAGCTTTGCCGCGCGCTATGCCGAGGAACTGGAGCGGCGCGAAGAATGATGTCGCCTGTACTGGCCTCTTCGCGGGTAAACCCGCTCCCACAGGGACCGCGCCACATTGAAATCTGGCGCTGTACCCGCGAAGGGGCCAGTACAGGACGCCACAAACGAGAACGGGGCCTTGCGGCCCCGTTCGGGTATTACAGGTAGAACGCCTTCAGCGGCGGGAAACCGTTGAACTCCACCGCGCTGTAGCTGGTGGTGTAGGCGCCGGTCGACAGCCAGTACAGGCGGTCGCCAATGGCCAGGTTCAGCGGCAGGCCGTACTTGTAGTTCTCGTACATGATATCGGCGCTGTCGCAGGTCGGGCCGGCGATCACCACTTCTTCGGCTTCACCTTTCTTCTCGGTCCAGATCGGGAACTTGATGGCTTCGTCCATGGTTTCGATCAGGCCGGAGAACTTGCCCACGTCGGTGTAGATCCAGCGCTCGACCGCGGTGCGCGACTTGCGCGCCACCAACACCACTTCGCTGACCAGGATACCGGCGTTGGCGATCAGCGAACGGCCCGGCTCCAGGATGATTTCCGGGAGGTCGTCACCGAAGTCTTCCTTGAGGAAGCGGATGATCTCTTCGGCGTAGGTTTCCAGGCTGTTGGTGCGGGTGATGTAGTTGGCCGGGAAGCCGCCGCCCATGTTGATCAGCTTCAGCTCGATGCCGTCTTCTTCCTTCAGGCGCTCGAAGATCACCTTGACCTTGGCGATGGCCGCGTCCCAGACGCTGATGTCGCGCTGTTGGGAACCGACGTGGAAGGAGATGCCGTAGGGCACCAGGCCTAGGTCTCGGGCCAGGATAAGAAGGTCCATGGCCATGTCGGTCTGGCAACCGAATTTACGCGACAGCGGCCAGTCGGCAGTGGTCGAGCCTTCGGTGAGGATACGCACGTACACCTTCGAGCCCGGTGCGGCCTTGGCGATGTTGCGCAGGTCGGCTTCGGAGTCGGTGGCGTAGAGACGCACGCCCTTCTCGTAGAAGTAGCGGATGTCCTTGGACTTCTTGATGGTGTTGCCGTAGCTGATGCGGTCGGCGCTGACACCACGGCCCAGCACCTTGTCCAGCTCGTAGATCGAGGCGATGTCGAAGCTCGAGCCTTTATCCTTGAGCAGGTCGATGATCTCGACCGCCGGGTTGGCCTTGACTGCGTAGTAGACCTTGGCGAATTCGAAGCCCGCGCGCAGGTCGTCGTAGGCCTGGCTGATCATCTGGGTGTCGATGAGTACGAACGGGGTTTCCTGCTTGTCGGCGAACGCCTTCATTTTCTGGAAGGTATCGCGCGCGAAATAGTCTTCGACCTGGATCGACATGCTTAGGGACTCCATGGGCAAACTGAAAAGATAAGTGGCTGCAAACTGAACGTCCTCCGTATCCCCACTTTGGTTCGCCTACTTCCCAAGGCATGTCGCCGAAAGCAAAAAGGTCGCTGTAAAAAGCGGCGGCCTTGCTGTCTCGTCGTCAGTACTTGAGCCGGATGGATCGTTTCCAGCATGGACGTTCGGCGCGCACTTTAGGGCGTGAGGAATGCAGAATCAACCCGCAATCCCGGCGTGTTCCGGTGCAATCGACGAGCAGCCATTTGAATAACCGACTCGTGTGACCGGCAGATGTTCCCCAGGCCAATTCCAGCGTAAAGAATTGTGGAATGGAGCATGTCGGCCCGTTCGCCAGCGAACCCGTTTTCATAGGCGTCACGGTGTTTGGGCGGCGCCGTGCTCGATCGCGAAAAGCGCTTGGGTGTTCATATTTATGGCCACGCAGAGCGGGTACATCCGTGCCGGAATCCATCGATAAATTTTTTGTTACCAAGGCAAAAAAATGCCCTCGGTCGAACAGGCACACGCCGATTTGCCGCTTTTAATAAGAAGTATTACTATTTGCGACTTCTTGTCCCCGCCTCCCTGACGAGCCAGACCGTGTCCGGACACAAAGGCTTTCTCGACCACTATCACGAGCTGATCGGCACCTGGACGCGCAAGTTGCGCAGTCGTCAGCAGGCCGAGGATCTCGCCCACGATGCCTTCGTCCGCGTGCTGGAGAATCCGCGCGAGCAGGTCGAGCAGCCGCGCGCCTATCTGCACCAGACCGCGCGCAATATTGCGGTGGATGGTTTCCGTCGCGAAGACCGCCGTCAGGCCCTGGAAATTGAACTGTTCGATGAAGGCACCGGCCATGGCGGCGACCCGGAAGCCTATGTGCACGCGCTGGAGTTGGCCGACACGGTCGAGCGGGCGCTGGCGCAACTGCCGGTCAACTGTCGGCGGGTGTTCATCTGGCAGAAGCTCGAAGGCTTGACCCAGGCCGAGATCGCCAAGCGCATGGGTTTGACCAAGAACATGGTCGAAAAGTATATGATTCGCACGCTCCGACATCTGCGTGAGCACCTGGACGTGACTACCAGATGAGTCAGGAGACCCTTTCGATGAATCAGCAAGGCGCCGACAACCCGCGCGAACAGGCCGCCGCCTGGTTTGTTCGCATGCAGGACGCGCCCGATGACAGCGCCCTGCGCGAGCGTCTGCAGCATTGGCTGGACGAGCGCCCCGAGCATCGGCAGGAATACGAACTGCTCGGCAGGTTGTGGTGTGCAGCCGATTTCATCCCTCCCGAGCGCCTCGAAGCCTTGTGCGAACCAGAGCCGGTGCGCCAACTGCCGCGCAGGCGCCTGCTGCGCCAGGCCCTGGCCGCGGGGGTGGCGCTGGCCGCGCTTGGCCTGGGTTGGAGCGGCTGGCAGTACCAGCAAATGAACCACCACGACGTGCTCGCCACGCAGGCGGGCGAGCGCCGCATGTTCGAGCTCCCGGACGGCTCGCGCCTGGAGCTCAACAGTGCCACGCGCATCGACGTTGCGTTCAGCGCCGGGCGCCGGCAACTGCGGCTGCTGGCCGGCGAGGCGATGTTCAGCGTCGCCCACGACAGCAGCCGACCGTTCGTGGTCGATACCGCGCAAGGCAGCGTCACCGTCACCGGTACCCGTTTCGACGTGCGTCAGGACAACGGCCTGACCCGGGTTGCCGTCGAGCAGGGCTCGGTGAAGGTCGAGGGCGCGGCGGGCTCGCTGGCACAGTTGGGGGCAGGGCAGGGCGCGCATATCGACCACCAGGGCAAGGTCGCCGCGCCCTACACGATCAACGCCGCCACGCTCACCGCCTGGCGCCAGGGCAAGCTGGTGTTCGATAACGCCACCCTTGCCGAAGTGGTCAGTGAAGTCTCGCGCTACCGCAGCCATCCGCTGTATGTCGCACCGGGCAAGGTTGCCAACCTGCGCCTTTCCAGCACCTTCAGCACCGACGATCCGGATGCGCTGCTGCGGGCTCTGCCGAACATCTTGCCGGTGGCCGTGAAAACCCACTCCGACGGCTCCAGCGAAATAATCGCGAAATAAATTCAGGTTTTTTTCGCCTCGTTCGTCTTCCCCGCCAGCTGCAACTGCCAAGCATTTACATTTGCATGCGGTTGGCATTCATCCCGACTTTCAGGACTGATCGAAGACGTGAACAACAACAAGCCCCTGCTTCATCTGCGCCGCCTGGCGCTAGCCCTGGCGGTCAGCGCCGCTGCCACCCACGGTTATGCCGCCCAGGCCCCGGCCGCCATCCAGATCCAGGCCCAACCGCTGGCCCAGGCTTTGGCCCAGCTCGGCCAGCAGACCAACCTGCAACTGTTCTTCAGCCCGGACCTGGTGGCCGGCAAACAGGCGCCGGCGGTGTCCGGTAACCTGGCCCCCGAGCAGGCGCTGCAACAGTTGCTGCAAGGCAGCGGGCTGACCTACGAGATGTCCCAGGACACCGTGGTGGTCAAGCCGGTGCAGAGCGCTGGCACCTTGACCACCGGTAGCCTGGAACTGGCGCCTACGGATGTGAAGGTAGTGGGTGACTGGTTGGGCGACGCCGACCAGACCGTGGTGCAGAACCACCCCGGTGCGCGTACCGTGGTGCGCCGCCAGGAAATGGTCGAGCAGGGCACCATGAACGTGCGCGACGCGCTGCGTGGTATCCCGGGTGTGCAGGTACAGGACTCCAACGGCACCGGCGGCAGTGACCTGTCGCTCAACGTCGGGGTGCGCGGCCTGACCTCGCGCCTGTCGCCACGCTCGACCGTGCTGATCGACGGCGTGCCGGCGGCCTTTGCTCCTTATGGCCAGCCGCAGTTGTCGATGGCGCCGATCTCCTCGGGCAACCTCGACAGCATCGACGTGGTCCGCGGTGCAGGCTCGGTGCGTTATGGCCCGCAGAACGTCGGCGGGGTCATCAACTTCGTCACCCGGGCGATCCCGGAAAAAGCCACGGCCGAGCTGGGCACCACCCTGGAAACCTCCAGGTACGGTGGCTGGAAACACACAGAGTCGGCCTTCGTCGGCGGTACTGCCGACAACGGCATCGGCGTCGCGTTGCTGTACTCCGGCGTCAACGGTAACGGCTACCGCCGCAGCAACAACGACAACGACATCGATGACGTGCTGCTCAAGACCCACTGGGCACCCACCGACAGCGACGAGTTCTGGCTCAACTTCCACTACTATGACGGCCGCGCCGACATGCCCGGTGGCCTGACCCAGGCGCAGTTCGACCGCGATCCGTACCAGTCGGTACGCGACTACGACTACTTCAGCGGCCGTCGCAAGGACGTCTCGTTCAAGTGGCAGCGCCAGCTCGACGAAGCCACTCAGTTCGAAGTGCTGACCTACTACACCGACAGCTTCCGCGGCAGCGCCATTGCCGCCCGCGACCAGCGCACCCTGTCGTCGTTCCCGCGTAACTACACCACCTTCGGTATCGAGCCACGCGTGTCGCGGGTCTTCTTCACCGGGCCTGTGACCCAGGAAGTCAGCGTCGGTTATCGCTACCTGAAGGAAACCATGCGCGAGCAGGCATCGCGCCTGGCGCTGATCGACAACGTACCGACCGTCACCCCGACTTCCGATGGCCACGTCTACCAGGACCGTACCGGTGGTACCGAGGCCAGTGCCTACTACATCGATGACAAGATCGACGTCGGCAACTGGACCATCACCCCGGGCATCCGCTTCGAGCACATCAACACTGACTGGCGCGACCGTCCGGTGCTGGACACCAACAACCGCCCGGTGCCGGAGAAGAACCGCAGCATCACCAGCAACGAGCCGCTGCCGGCCCTGAGCGTGATGTACCACATGTCCGAGGCGTGGAAATTGTTCGCCAATTACGAGACCTCGTTCGGTAGCCTGCAGTACTTCCAGCTGGGCCAGGGCGGCTCGGGTGACAACACCGCCAACGGCCTGGAGCCGGAGAAAGCCAAGACCTACGAGATCGGTACCCGCTATGACGACGGCCACTTCGCTGGCGAGCTGACTGCGTTCTACATCGACTTCGACGACGAACTGCAGTACATCAGCAACGACGTGGGCTGGACCAACCTGGGCGCGACCAAGCACCAGGGTATCGAGGCATCGGTGCGCTATGACCTGGCCGGCCTGGATCCGCGACTGGACGGCCTGTCGGCCAACGCCGGCTTCACCTACACCCGTGCTACCTATGAAGGTGAGATCCCTGGCTTCAAGGGACGCGACCTGCCGTTCTACTCGCGTCAGGTGGCCACGGCCGGGCTGCGTTACCAGATCAACCGCTGGACCTGGAACCTGGATGCCTATGCCCAATCCAAGCAGCGCGCACCGGGCACCGGGGTCAATGCCGACGGCAGCTTCACCGGCAACTACATCACCCAGCCGAGCGCCGATGGACAGTACGGCAACATTCCGGGCTATGTGACCTGGCATGCGCGTGGTGGCTATGACTTCGGCCCGCAGCTGTCGAACCTGAAGCTGGCGGCGGGGGTGAAGAACATCTTCGACAAGCAGTACTACACCCGTTCCAGCGACAACAACGCCGGGTTGTACGTGGGTGAGCCGCGCACTTTCTATGTGCAGGCCAGTGTAGGGTTCTGATACCGAGTCGCCCCATTCGCGGGCAAGTCGGATCGCCGCACCGCCGCTCCCACAGGGTCCAGCGCAATCCCTGAGGCTGGCGCTGTACCCTGTGGGAGCGGCGGTGCGGCGATCCGACTTGCCCGCGAATAGGCCCGTACAAGCACTACCTATCCAGGATTCGACATTGCCGGGGCGCAAAGCGCCCCCAGCAATTTAAAGGGCCACCGTCTCGGCAGGCGACACAATGCTGGTCTTGGCCCCGCGCGAGCGCCCGGAACTCAGGTAGGCCGCAATGGACTCCTGGGTCACCTCGCCGAGAAACACCTGCTCGGCATCCAGCACCGGCAACCAGGCCCGATTGAACTCGTACATGCGCGACAACAGGATGCGCAGGTGCTCGTCATGGGATGCGGTGGCATTGAACGATCGCAGGAAGTCCCCACAGGTGCCTTGCTGACGGTGCATGTCGCGCCGACGCACATACCCCATCGCCTTGTTCGCCGCATCGGTGACCACCACGTAGCGGCGGTCGTGCTCGTCGAGCAACTCCAGTGCCTCGCTCACCGGGGTCTCGGGGCTGACCGACGGCGCGTTGTCCGCGGCATCTTCTGCGCGCACCAGCAGCAGGCGCTTGAGGGTGCTGTCCTGGCCGACGAAGTTGCTGACGAAGTCGTCCACCGGATGCGCCAGCAGCGTGTCCGGGTGGTCCAGTTGCAGCAGCTTGCCTGCGCGGAAGATGGCGATCTTGTCGCCCAGCTTGATGGCCTCGTCGATGTCGTGGCTGACCATGATCACGGTCTTGTTCAGCGCCCGCTGCATCTCGAAGAACTCGTTCTGGATCATCTCGCGGTTGATCGGGTCGACCGCACCGAACGGCTCGTCCATCAGCAGCACCGGGGCCTCGGCCGCCAGCGCGCGGATCACGCCGATGCGCTGCTGCTGGCCACCCGACAGTTCGCGAGGGTAGCGCTGCAGGTATTGCTTGGGCTCGAGCTTGATCATGCTCATCAGCTCGCGGGCGCGGTCATGGCAGCGCTGCTTGTCCCAGCCGAGCAGGCGCGGCACTACGGTGATGTTTTCCTCGATGGTCATGTTGGGGAACAGACCGATCTGCTGGATCACGTAGCCGATGTGTCGGCGCAGGGTCACTTCGTCAAGGCCGGTGGTGTCCTCGCCATTGATGAACACCTGGCCGGAGGTCGGGGTGATCAGGCGGTTGATCATCTTCAGCGTGGTGCTCTTGCCGCAGCCGGAAGGGCCGAGGAACACGCAGATTTCGCCTTCGTTGACGGTGAGGCTGACCGAGTCGACGGCTTTGACGTCCTTGCCGTTGACGTTGAAGGTCTTGCTGAGGTTCTTGAGTTCGATCATGAGCGCAGTCCTTCTGGAGTCAGGGCACGTTGCAGGGTTTGCAGGAGCAGGTCGGCGATGATCGCCAGCAGGCTGACCAGCACGGCGCCGACCAGCAGCATCGACATGTCGCTGCGGCTGATGGAGGTAAGAATGAGCACACCCAGGCCGCCGGCACCGATGGTCGCGGCGATGGTCATCACGCCGATGTTCATCACCACGGCGGTGCGCACGCCGGCGAGGATCACAGGTACGGCGATGGGCAGCTCGACCATGCGCAGGCGCTGGCCGAAGGTCATGCCGATGCCGCGTGCCGCTTCGCGGATGCCAGGCTCGACGTTGGTCAGGGCCAGGTAGGTGTTGCGCAGGATCGGCAGCAGCGAATAAAGGAACACCGCCGTGATCGCCGGCAGCGGGCCGAGGCCCTGGCCGAACTTGCTGTAGAACGGCAGCAGCAGGCCGAACAGGGCAATCGACGGGATGGTCAGCAGTACCGTGGCGCTGGCTTGCAGCGGGCCGGCCAGTACCGGGAAGCGGGTCATCAGGATGCCCAGCGGCACGCCGATGACGATGGCCAGGCTGACGGCGATGCCAACCAGCATGATGTGTTGCCCGGTCAGTTGCAGGACCAGGGCCCAGTCGAGATGGGCGAAAGTATCGATCAGGTTCATCGCGCGACCTCGCTGAAGGCATGTTCACGCAGGAAAGCGGCCGCCACGCTGGACGGGCTCTGGTGCTCGACATCGACCTTGGCGTTGAGCTGGCGCATGGTCTCGTCGTCGAGCGTCTCGGCCAGCGGCTTGAGCAGGTCGGCCAGTTGCGGATGGGCGTCGAGCACGGCCTTGCGTACCACCGGCGCGGCGGTGTAGTCGGGGAAGTAGTGCTTGTCGTCGTCCAGCAGCTTGAGGTCGAAGGCGCTGAGGCGACCGTCGGTGGTGTAGACCAGGCCGGCGAACACTTGGTTGTTGCGCAGGGCGGTGTAGACCAGGCCCGCATCCATCTGGCGGATGTTGGCGCGCCCCAGTTGCATGCCGTACATCGCCTGCAGGCCATCGAGACCGTCGGGGCGATTGGCGAACTCGGTGTCCAGCGCCACCAGGTGCTTGCGCGCCTGTTCGTCCTGCAGCACCTGGTTCAGCTGGCTGATGGTGGTGACCTGCGGGTAGGCTTCGGCGACCTTGCGTGGCAGGGCCAGGGCATAGGTGTTGCTGAACTTGGAGGGGGTCAGCCAGATCAGGTCCTTCTTCGCATCCAGGGCCTTGACCTTGTTGTAGGTCGCTTCGGCGCTGGGCATGCGTTCCTCGATGTGGTTGTACGAAACCAGCGATACCCCGGTGTACTCCCACATCAGGTCGAGCTGCCCGGTTTCGTGGGCCTGGCGCGCCAGGCTGCTGCCCAACCCGCCGGTGACTCGGACCTGGAAGCCGTTGGCACGCAGGTACTGGGCAGTGATTTCGGCGAGCACGGTCTGCTCGGTGAACACCCGCGCGCCGATGCGCACCAGGGGTTTTTCTGCAGCTTGGGCAAAACCTGCGCATAGCAGTGCCGCGCCCAGCAGCAAGGCGATTGTCTTTTTCATGGGTTCCCTCTTGTTATCCGGCCAGGCCGCGTTCCAGCCAGCGCTTGCTGGAGAAGCTCACCAGGGCATCCAGTACCAGGGCCAGGAGCGCCGTGCAGGCGGCGCCCAGCAGCAGCTGTGGCTGGTTGTTCAGGGCGATGCCGGGGAAGATCAGGCTGCCAAGGCTGTTGGCGCCGATCAGAAACGCCAGTGGTGCGGTGCCCACATTCAACGCCAGGGCCACGCGCACGCCGCCGACGATGATCGGCACGGCGTTGGGCAGCTCGACCTGCCAGAGTTGCTGGCGCGGGGTCATGCCGATGCCGGTGGCGGCTTCCTTGAGCGAGGCGGGGACGTTTTTCAGGCCCTCGTAGGTGTTGCGCACGATGGGCAGCAGGGAGGCGAGGAACAGCGCGAAGATCGCAGGGCCTGCGCCGATGCCCAGAATGCTCAGGGCAATGGCCAGAACGGCCAGGGGGGGAATGGTGTTGCCAACGTTGAAGAACTGCATGAAGCGCTCGGCTTTGTCGACCCGGTGCGGTCGACTGAGCGCAATGCCGGCGGGGATGCCCACGGCCAGCGCCGCCGCCATCGAAGCCAACACCAGTACCAGGTGCGCTTGCAGGTAGAACCCAAGATCGTCGCGGTAACGCGCGATCGTGTCAGTGCCGATCCAGTGGATCAGCAGGGCCAGGATGACGAGCACGCAGGCCCATCCCATCAGCCCTTTTCCGTAGCGTTTCGCCACAGGTGGACTCCTTATGTCGTCGGCGGACACACTTCTTCGTAGCCGGCCCGTGCGGGAGGCGGGTGGTGTGTTCGCGAGTAGCAGCATGACGCCTGCGAGGCAGTGCGTTCATGCCATGAGTCGAGCCCCGTCAGGCTCGTGAATGCTGGTGAAACCAGCCCTGAACCGAAACGGGTTGCAGGGGAGTGGACGTCTCCGAGGGCGTAAAGGTTCCCATCTGAGGCGGCATTTGGCCAGTGTTAATCACTGGCTAAGCAGGATAAAGGCGCGTGAAAAATGCGATTTGTCGCGCTGCAGGCGTTGAAAACACTAAGGTGGAGGGCTTTTGGGCGATGCCATGAATTTAGAGTGACTGGGCAGGCTTCTTCGCAGGGCATCGCCAACCCGTAGGCGCGGGCGTGCCCCGCGAAGAGGCCGGTTCTGCAATCACTCGTGCAGCCGGCTTTGGTCCAAGCCCGAGTTCAGGTATGATATCGCCCCATTTTTCGATCCCCAGTCAGGCGATTTCCCATGACCAACCAGGCCGCCGAAGTCGCGAAGCGCCGCACTTTCGCAATCATTTCCCACCCCGACGCCGGTAAGACCACCATCACCGAGAAGCTCCTGCTGATGGGCAAGGCAATCTCCGTCGCGGGGACCGTGAAGTCGCGCAAGTCCGACCGCCATGCCACCTCCGACTGGATGGAAATGGAGAAGCAGCGTGGCATCTCCATCACCACCTCGGTGATGCAGTTCCCGTACCGCGAGCACATGATCAACCTGCTCGACACCCCCGGCCACGAAGACTTCTCCGAAGATACCTACCGTACCCTGACCGCCGTGGACTCGGCGCTGATGGTGCTGGACGGCGGTAAGGGTGTAGAGCCGCGTACCATCGCCCTGATGGACGTGTGCCGCCTGCGCGACACGCCCATCGTCAGCTTCATCAACAAACTCGACCGTGACATCCGCGACCCGATCGAACTGCTCGATGAAATCGAAGCGGTACTGAAGATCAAGGCCGCGCCGATCACCTGGCCGATCGGTTGCTACCGCGACTTCAAGGGCGTGTACCACCTCACCGGTGACTACATCATCGTCTACACCCCGGGTCACGGCCACGAGCGCACCGAAGCCAAGATCATCCAGAAGCTGGATTCCGATGAGGCCCGCGCCCATCTGGGCGACCAGTACGATGGCTTCGTCGAGCAACTGGAGCTGGTGCAGGGCGCCTGCCACGAGTTCAACCAGGACGAGTTCATCAACGGCCAGCTCACGCCTGTGTTCTTCGGGACCGCCCTGGGCAACTTCGGTGTCGACCATGTGCTCGATGCGGTCGTCGACTGGGCACCGCGTCCGCTGGCACGCGTGGCGCACGAGCGCACCGTGGAGCCGGTGGAAGAGAAGTTCACCGGTTTCGTGTTCAAGATCCAGGCGAACATGGACCCCAAGCACCGCGACCGTATCGCCTTCATGCGTATCTGCTCGGGCAAGTACGAGAAGGGCATGAAGATGCGCCATGTGCGCCTGGGCAAGGACCTGCGCATCGGCGATGCGCTGACCTTCTTCTCTTCCGAGCGTGAACAGCTCGAAGAGGCATATGCCGGCGACATCATCGGCCTGCACAACCACGGCACGATCCAGATCGGCGACACCTTCAGCGAAGGCGAAGCGCTGGGCTTCACCGGTATCCCGCACTTCGCCCCGGAACTGTTCCGCCGTGTGCGCCTGAAAGACCCGCTGAAATCCAAGCAGCTGCGCCAGGGCCTGCAGCAGTTGGCCGAGGAGGGCGCGACCCAGGTGTTCTTCCCCGAGCGCAGCAACGACATCATCCTCGGTGCGGTCGGTGTTCTGCAGTTCGATGTGGTCGCCAGCCGCCTGAAGGAAGAGTACAAGGTCGAGTGTGCCTACGAGCCGATCACCGTCTGGTCGGCACGCTGGATTGCCTGCGACGACAAGAAGAAACTCGAGGAATTCCAGAACAAGGCCATGGAGAACCTCGCCATCGATGGCGGTGGCCACCTGACCTACCTGGCACCGACCCGGGTCAACCTGTCGTTGATGGAAGAGCGCTGGCCTGACGTGCAGTTCCGCGCGACCCGCGAACACCACTGATCCCCTGCAAGATTGCGGCACAAGGCCGCTTCCGGGTAATGCGCCGATGGGCGCGTGATACCCGGAAGCGGCCTTTTGCCGTTATCGGGGGTGGTGTGCGCAATTTTTTTCACGGGGGGGTGAGGTAACCCGGCGCGGCATCCGTGTAGTGAGTGAAAGTGCGATTCATTCGCAATAAATCCGTTCTCTCACAGGTCAGCGTCCATGAAGTTCACCCCGCGTTGCGTCCCTCTCTGGTTCGGTCTCTGCACCCTGTCCGCAGTGGCGCTGACACCCCTGGCTCGCGCCGCCGAGCAGGTTCAGGTGTATACCTTCGCCCAGCCCGGCCAACCACTGGCCCAGGCCCTCAACGCCTTCAGCCGCACTACCGGGCAAAGCGTGGTGTACACCTTCGAGCTCCCCAGCCAGCAGGCGCCTGCGCTCAACGGCTCGTTCAGCGCCGAGCAGGCCTTGCAGCAACTGCTTGGCCAATCCGGGCTGGCCTGGCGCCGCGTCGATGCGCGCACCCTGACCCTGGAACCTCTCGACACGTCAGGCGCCTTGAACCTGCAAGCCACCACCGTGACCTCGCAGATGGACAGCTTCAGCTACCAGCCACCGGCCAGCCCCTCGATCATGCGCGGCCAGGGGACGAACCTGGAAACGCCCCACGCCATCAACGTGGTTCCCGCACAGGTGCTGCGCGACCAGGCGCCGCGCAACCTCGATGATGCCTTGGCCAACGTCAGCGGTATCACCCAGGGCAACAACTTTGGCGGCACCTCCGACACGGTGATGAAACGCGGCTTTGGCGACAACCGCGACGGCTCGATCATGCGCGACGGCATGCCGATCGTGCAGGGGCGCAGCCTCAACGCCACCACCGAACGCGTTGAAGTACTCAAGGGGCCAGCGTCGCTGCTGTACGGTATCCAGGATCCGGGTGGGGTCATCAACGTGGTCAGCAAGCGCCCGCAGCTCGAGCAATACAACGCCCTGACCCTGCGCGGCTCGACCTATGGCAGCGGCAAGAATGGCAGCGGTGGCAGTTTCGACAGCACCGGTGCACTGGGCGACAGCAACCTGGCCTATCGCTTGATCGTCGATCATGAAGATGAAGACTACTGGCGCAACTACGGCGTGCACCGCGAGTCGCTGGTGGCGCCGTCGCTGGCCTGGTTTGGCGAGGACACCCAGGTGCTGCTGGCCTATGAGCACCGCGAGTTCCTGTATCCGTTCGACCGTGGCACGGCGATCAGCAACCGCACCAATCACCCGCTGGATATCCCGGCCACTCGCCGCCTGGACGAGCCGTTCAACGACATGGAAGGCCGCTCGGACCTGTATCGCCTTGAAGTCGATCACCAGTTGGCGGACGACTGGAAACTGCATTTCGGCTACAGCTTCAACCGTGAAACCTACGACGCCAGCCAGGTGCGGGTGACAGGCGTCAACGACGCCCGTGGCACCCTGACCCGCAGCATCGACGGCACCCACGGCGCCATGAGCCGCGACCAGTTCGCTACCCTGAGCCTGAACGGCAATGTGCAACTGGGCGGGATGCAACATGACCTGCTGCTGGGCTTCGACCATGAAGACCGCAAGGTCTACCGCGCCGACCTGATCCGCCAGGCCAGCCGCTCGACCTTCAGCTACCTCAACCCGGTCTATGGCCAGGAGCCTGAAGGCAGCACCGTGCGTGCCAGCGACAGCGACCAGACCGACAAGCTGCGCACCGACTCGCTGTTCTTCCAGGACGCCGTGCACCTGGACGAGCACTGGATCGCCGTGGCCGGTGTGCGCCTGCAACAGTACGACCAGCTCGCCGGTCGCGGCCGACCCTTCACCACCAACACCGACACCAGCGACCGCGCCTGGACTCCGCATGCCGGGCTGGTCTACAAGGTCGACGAGCAACTGTCGTTCTATGGCAGCTACAGTGAGTCGTTCAAGCCCAACTCCAGCATCGCCCCGCTGAGCGGCGGGCTGGTGCTCGATTCCTCCATCGCCCCGGAGGAGGGCAAGGCCTGGGAACTGGGGGCCAAGCTCGACATTCCCGGGCAGATCACCGGCACCCTGGCGCTGTTCGACATCACCAAGCGCAATGTCCTGGTGGCCAACTTCGACACCCGCACCGGCGAAACCCTGTACAGCAATGCCGGCGAAGTCAGCTCGCGTGGCGTCGAACTGGACCTGAGCGGCCAGCTCAGCGAACGCTGGAGCCTGATCGGCAGCTATGCCTTCACCGACGCCGAAGTGACCAAGGACCCGGCCCTCAAGGGTAATCGCCTGCAGAACGTGGCGCGCCATACCGGCTCGCTGTCGGCGGTGTACGACTACGGCAGCCTGTTCGGTGGTGATCGTCTACGCGTGGGAGCGGGTGCGCGCTATGTCGGTGAGCGGGCAGGTAACCCGACCAACGACTTCGACCTGCCGGCCTACACCGTGGCCGACGCCTTCGCCAGCTACGAGACCAAGCTGGATGCGCACAAGGTGCGTTTGCAGTTGAACGTGAAGAACCTGTTCGACAAGGTGTACTACAGCTCGGCGGTGAACCGGTACTTCGTGGCTATTGGCGACGCACGGCAGGTGAGTGTATCGAGTACGTTGGAGTTCTGAGGCAGGTCAGCAGCACTCTACTTCAATGGCGAACTAGGG